>NZ_DF978428.1:314316-334120 GCF_002897135.1 Nostoc cycadae WK-1
TAGCCATCTCTGCACTGTCACCCTTTCTCTGCCCACGACCACAGCTACATCCTGTACTGTTCTTACTTGCCCCATCTTCAGCAAATACAAAGCTTGAATTCGTTCACGGCTTGATGCTGTTTTCTGTTTTAAGAGCAGTTCATGCAATTCTTGGACTGATTCTTTTATTTCGACTTTGGTGACTCCAACCATTTTCACCCTTTCATATTTATTCCTAAATCATCTGTATCACACTTTTAGTGAATTGGTATAAGTATTCTTCTCATTTAAATCTTACCCAACAAAAAACCCCGGCGAAACTAACCGAGGTGAAGGGGAGAAGTACAAATGACGATGAGTGATACAAATACCGAAATCAGAAAATCTTAGCTAACTGCAAAAGCACACAAAACTAAAGCAGCCACAAACGTAGCTGCAATTGCGCCTTGTAAAACATAACGACGTTGTTCCCAAATTGCTGGGTACTCAGCGCAGTAAACCTGGGGTTCAGTGGGGTAGTTATTGAGAACGCCGTCTTCATTAATTGTGGTGTACATAGTTTTTTTCCTTAGCTGTTAACTTATGTAAACAAATATAACAACTTTGTAACGAACTGTCAATAAGACTTGACAAAATAAGGCTAAATAATTTAATCAAATCTACTTAGCCGCTGCTGTATAAGGGGTTGACACCGGAAGGCGATCGCATTCCCACAACATTAAATAGGGGTGCAAGACGTTGCACCCCCAGATATGAAACTGGTTTTTAATTAAACCAAGCGGCGAACTCAAAGAATTGTCCCCGGAAAACTTCTAACAACTGCAACCAAGTATTGGTATCGGTGACTCTCCCCAATTGCAGATAAGGAGCAGCACCAGTTCCCTGTACCCACAGCACTAAATCAAAGGTACTGGGCTGAGTAAAGACCTTGTTTAAATTAATACCTCTAACTTCGCGTTTTCGCCAAAATGGAACTAACTTTTTGCCTGTGAGTAAGGTATCAGCCTCATTTAAAAAGGTCAGCCAGCCATCAATCATTGGTTGAGTGACTACTGCATTAGGAATTACGCCCTTTTGTTGAGGGTTGGGTAGCCATTCCCGATCATTATCAGTTTCCGCTAAAATCAATTCCCAAGATTGACGACTTAAAGCTGTGACTGTTTGGAAATTTTGGAGAGCAGTCGTTAAACGTTCTGGTTCCGCAACAGGAAAATTGATCAGATGAATGAACGCAATCATATCGCTAATATCAAAATTACCCCAACCGAATGCGCCCGTACCATTAGCCAGAAATGGATAAGCAGTTTGTGGTTGAGCAAAAACTAAATGAGCCGTGGAATCAAACAATTTACTTTCGTCATAAGCCAAAACCACCTGAGCGATCGCCGACAGTAAGTTGCAATATCCCTTGAGCCAAATGACATCACCCGCATCAAAGGCGATCGCTAAACTTTGGGCAGCTTTTTCTGTAGCTGGTATTCCTGTTAATAAGCTGAAAGTTTTCCAAAAAGATTCATCTTCTTCTAACTTACCATCAGCATTGAAATCGAGCCGTGTTAAACCAAGTCGCAACGGTAGCTTGACTTGATTATCTTTGATGGGTTCGAGAGTATCTTTGACTTGAGTGAGATCATTGAGTAAATCTTGCAGAATCTTTCGTGCATCTTGATATGTGACTGGCTGCGGTGTCGGGTTTGTCGGTACAGGAAGACGTAAAATTGGGAAGAATTGAGTCAGAATATTTTGCTGCAAACCATAACGGTAAAGTGACTGCATTAACTTTTGAGTTGCACCCATCAATTGCACAACTCCCAATTTAAATCGCGTCTGATCATCATTAGCATTTTCCTGAAGCTTGGTAACAAAAGCTTCCTCTCCCTGTTGAAATTGAGCATTGATCAGATACTGCTCAATATCAGAAGGAGGCGTTGCCGATTTGACTAGCGGCGTGAATGAGAATAACAAACTAATAACCAGTAAAAAAGCACAAACAAAAACACGCATAAGATTTTATGGCTTGAATTCAAATCTTGGCGCTACTTTAACCTAAATAATCGGAAATTCTGCCAAATAATAGCTAAAAGTCTAATTTAAAGAGAATTATGAGAATACAATTTACTACTACAGAACGGCAGTTGAGGTATGGGTGTAGGGTTTTAGCTGTCTAGCCTAACCAGTCGCTACAGATTTAATGTATGCAGCTTGAGTCTATGTAGCGCATAGCGTGTGATTGCTAATCTTCAACATTTTTCTAGCCATTCACCAACTTTTACGGAAATTCACGCAATAATTTCCACAATTTATGAAATTATTGGTTACGATTGTCTGGATTTTACTGCTGGTGGGGTATGAATATCCGTGTGGTGTAAATATAGTTTTATTACTAGCGTTAGTTTAAGTCTCGCTTTATTAGTTACTGGTTGTGAAAATAAAACCGCCCAGTGTCAGCGGCTAA
Organism: Nostoc cycadae WK-1; assembly: GCF_002897135.1. Lineage (NCBI taxonomy): Bacteria > Bacillati > Cyanobacteriota > Cyanophyceae > Nostocales > Nostocaceae > Nostoc > Nostoc cycadae. The sequence continues at coordinate 316,751 of NZ_DF978428.1, forward strand.
TTCAAGTCGTGAATGAAGGAAATGCACTCATTGATCAAAATAAAGGCAAGCAGGCAATCACTAGCTTGCAACTATCTAAAGATTTAGAAGCCATTGATACATCTTTAGAAGAACTAAAATTAGCAGACCCCAAACTCAAAGAATATCAAAGCCGTTTTCAGAAGGTGTTTGATAACCTTAGTCAAGCCATTGCTAAAGCGGCTAAAGCTTTGTCTGCTGCTAAAACAGCCGAAGCTTCACCAACTGGTAGAGAAAAAATCAAAAAGGCCAGAACCGAAATTGATACATCCTTAACCGCGGCTGCTAAAAGCGCTGGTAAAGAATCAGATACTTTAATGAATGATCTAAATAAGTACTGTAGCCAGTCTGAGTAAAAGTTGAAAGGCTGAAATTTTAGTATTTCCTGAATTAATGTCTACCCTACATCAGTAGGGTATTTTGTTGCGTAGCGGTAATATGGCGCTTTTCAGGACTTAATTCCTATGTAAATATTAAGCATAAGCAGTCAACACTTGGGAATTTCACTAATTATGAATAATATTTCGTTATCCAAACACAATTGGAATGCGTTTCTTTATCAAGATAAACACGCTTTTGTGTGGCAATATGGCGAAGATTTGCTGCAATGGCTAAACCCCAACCCAGGAGAGTTAATTTTAGATTTGGGTTGTGGAACTGGTCAACTTTCAGCCAAAATTGCCGAGTCTGGTGCTGAGGTGATGGGAATTGATAGCGCCGCCACTATGATTGACAAGGCGAGACAAAATTACTCGCATTTACGTTTTGAAGTGGCTGATGCTCGCAACTTGCAAATAGATCAATCATTTGATGCCGTATTTTCTAATGCTACCTTGCATTGGATTAAAGAAGCAGAGGCCGCGATCGCATCCATATATCAAGCACTCAAACCAGGAGGCCGTTTTGTGGCTGAGTTTGGTGGTAAAGGCAACGTTCAGGCGATCGTGCAAGCATTGTACGTTGCTTTTGAACAAATTGGTCTACCCAATCCCCAAGCCTTAAACCCTTGGTATTTTCCTAGTATTAGCGAGTATACTACCTTACTTGAAAAACAAGGGTTTGAAGTTAATCAAGCTATTTTATTCTCTCGTCCCACGCCTTTAGCCGATGGGACACTAGGTATGAAAAATTGGCTGCAAATGTTTGGTAGTGCTTTTTTAGCTCCATTATCTGCCGAGGAACAAATAGAAGTTATACGTATAGTGGAAAATTATCTTCAGCCCATACTTTACCGAGATAATGCTTGGACAGCAGACTATCGACGAATTCGTATCTTGGCGATCAAAGTTTAGTTGATGCGGAACTTTAGCAAATCAAGACAGACATTAATTTTAGATAAATTAGGGATATATGTAGTAAATTTCACTACCTCTAATCCATGAATTAAACGGTGTTAGTTTATGTCTAGACAGAAACTGCTAAGGTATCAAAAATCGTTTTCACTACTCCTCGGTCTCAGCTTGAGTACAATTTATCTTTCGCCAATTTCTCCCTCGCTGGCAGAAAAATCCTCAGTGCTGCTACCTTCTGATGCACCTTTGGAGCTAGACTTATTAACCAAGCCCAACGGTACTGTAATTACAGCCAATACCATTAACCCACAAGGATTAACAACTCCGAGTTTATGGTTAGCTCAAGCTAATTCCGAAAATAAATTGTTGGATAATTGGATAGCTTATCCTGCTAATGCTACATCGCCTGGGCGAGTAGATGTGATTGTCAATCAGCAAGTTTGGAGCATCCTAGATTATTTAGAACGCTACAGTTTTGTGAATCGCTTAGGTAATGTTGCCAGAAAAGATGTTTATAATCTGCGGGTGTTTAATTATCAGCAGGAACTTTTGGGGAGTTATACTTGTAATTTCCAAATAAACCCAACATTATGCCGCATTCAGATAAATTCTTTAAATAGATTAGGATTGCAGCAATCTTCTGAGTGAAGGTTACAGGTTACAGAGGTAGGAGTATTTTGATTGATTAACTGGTTTTGATTTTGGTAAACAGAGATTCATACTGTTTGGCTGTTGATGTCGGTAAGGCCAGCAGGAATTCACTTTTAGAGAAAATTTGATGATTTGTCTGTAACAAACTACGTATTGGTTCTTGAATATCTGTAGCTGCAATATCTGGAAAAATGGGGGAATTGGTTTTAGTTTTGGCAGTAATTTGCTTGGCTATTTCTGGTTGCCAACAAAAATCAATCCATTTAGATGATATGTCGTTTTTGCTCGCTTTTGTGGGACGTACCCATAAATCTGCCCAGATGGCTGTTCCCGACTGAGGGATAACTACATTTAGTTGCGGATAACGTGACAGCAGTGGTAACACATCACTAGACCAACCAACGGCTAACCAAGTGTCGCCAGTAACTAAAGGTTCTAAATAAGTATTAGAACTGTAGAATTTTACTTGTTGGTTTAAGGTTTGTAGTTCTTTTTCGAGGTTGGGTACAGTGTCGAGGTTTTCGGTATTGTATGATTTGCCGAGTTTCTTTAACACTAACCCGATTACTTCTCTAGGATTATCTAGTAAAGAAATTTGCGATCGCAATCCATCCCGCCATAAATCACTCCAATCTTGTGGTTGCCATCCTAATTCTCGGAATTTATAGCGATCGTATACAATCACTGTACTACCCCAGCGATAAGGCGCAGCCCAAACGTTGCCTTGAGGATCTAAGTTACCTTGGTCATTGCGAGTTACTAGTTGTCGCCATCTTTCATCCAACTTCGACCAATATTGTAATTTTTGGACTTCTGCTGCTTCTAGCGGTTGAATTAATTTCTGTTCAATGGCGCTTTTTAGCCAATAATCTCCCAAACTTACCAAGTCAACTACAGTTGTTGTTTGCGAATTCATAAATGGAACCCAGCGAGTCCAAGCTTGCTGATTGTCTGGGGTTTTTGGCTGTTCTTGCCAACGCTGCAATTGCTGATATAAATTTTGTATTTGGTCAACTGGGGCAAATTTTAGCTGCGCCTTTGACTGCAAAGCTTGGCTAAATTTATCCACTACTTGACTAGGAATAGAACTTTTCAATAACTGAATGCTGAGTTTGGTTTGATTGTTATTACCACACCCAACTAGCAGTTGGGACAGTGCTAATCCACCTATACTGAGTAAAAATGATCGTCGATCCATTGATTTTGGATATATAAACTTAGATTTTAGACTATTGTCTTACATTGCTCTCAAAAAGGGAGGGAATAGGGAGTGGGGAGTAGGAATATTATCTCTGATGCCAACTTAAGTATTAACAAAAATTTTGTAGAGACATGAAACTTCTCTACATTTATTTATGGCGCTTTTCACTGGAGTAGAATACAAATCTGCGTCCATCTGCGGTTAATTATTTTTTCTTTTAACCCCACAGAGTTGAGAAATACTATAAATTTAGCCGTGTAATTCCTAAAATAAATGCCTCCTAGTCATGGAGGCAAAGCGTAAAGCATCCTAATATTTCTGGTGAAACAATAACATATACTTTGTGATATTCAATGAGGGTAATCACCCTTCACTAAAAAGGCGCACATTTGTGCGCTACTGGATTATTACTAGGGAAATATTCTGGCTAAGAAGGTGATGATTTCTGTCCAAGCAGAGGTAGTTGCAACAGCGTCGTAGCGATAACCATCATCGCGCATGAAGGTATGTTCAGCTTCATATAAGAATACTTGATGAGGTATATTAGCATCTGTAATTGCTTTAATTAATATATGGCGATCGCTTTCAGGAATGTGAGGATCAAGAGTACCGAGTATTAGCAGCAATTCGCCTGGAATTTCACTCACTCTATGAATAGTATCGGCGATTCCTTTACCGAGTTTGCCGCTGGGAATACCAGTCGGGTAGCAGCAGACAGCAGCTTTGATTTCATTTTGAAAGGCGGCGCGAAACGATAAATGTCCGCCAATGCAAAAGCCGAGAGTACCAATTTTATCGGGATTAACAGCAGCGTCAGTTTTGAGAAAATCAATTACAGCCCGACAATCTGCATCATACTCTGCGATCGCTGTGCGACGTGCATCATCATTACCGCGCATTCTTCCCAAATCATCCGGTTCAATGACAGCGCCAATGGGTTCAAGACGATGGAAAATTTCGGGTGCGGCGACAACATAGCCAAATCCTGCTAGGTAGTTAACCAAGCGAATCATTGGGCTACCTAATTGATAAATATCACTGTAAAACAAAATGCCTGGGTAAGTTCCTGCTGGTTTGGGAGAGGCGACATAAACCCGCATTAAGCTGTCATCGACTCTTAACTCGACATTGCGCTTAGTAATCTGCACTTGTTTGGCTCCCAGTCATAGTTGTTTTCATTAGCTTTTACAGCATTGAGTTGTGATATCGGGATAGTAGAGCGAATGCTGACCACGAAAATAAAGATACATTTAAAATTAGGTAAAAAGCTCATCTCGTAAAAATATGTAAATAACTTGTGTAGGCTCAGAAACCTGACTTCTAAAATAAGTTGGGGTTCTTGTTATTCATGTATGGTTAGTGATACTAGATAAGTTCAAATCAAACAAACAGGAAAAATTAAAATGTCAGGCAAAACTTTATAATCTCACCAATCTTGTGACAGCACTAATGTCTAAGTAAAATATTAATCAGCATCATTAACTAAAAGCAAAAATAATTCAAATTTCGATAAGTAAATTAGTCAAACGGTGTTAAGCTGACTATAGGAATCAAAAAAAGCAAGAACGCAAAAGACTTCAAGAAAAATATTGAGGTAAACTCAATAGAGTCCTTTTGCTCTGGTAAATCCACTTCAATATCGTGACGCTTTTTGCTAACGGTAGAAATCAGCCAGATAAATAGGATACTCACCTTCATACAATCTTGAAGTCAGTGATAACTTGCTTAGATAATTACTAGTAAAAATTGGCTATAAAAGCTAGTATTATCAGCCAGGAATAATTACTCTAGGAGTCTGGGAAGAAAGACTCTTAGTACATCTGGCACTTTAAAAGAAATCAGAAAGGTTACTGAAAATAATGCAAGCCTAATAAACTCTATCTTTGTCATAAAGATTGATTTTACTGCATTAATTACTAGCAGATTGAGTAATTTTTCAGGAATATTTGCAGCAATACCAGCATCTGCGTTCGTCCTTGACGTTGCTGCTGGCATCGCTTGATATCTCAAGATATCATTTGCGGCGATCGCGATGAAAAGTTTTGAGCAGTTGTGGCACATCCAAAAACAGGAAAGTTGTAAGTAATAGCCATTCAGAGTGTAGTGCAATTTTGGTTGGTTGGGTTTATTAAAACCTGGGGAAATGTCAATTGCCACTGTCACCACTCTTAAGGCTTGAGCAACCGATGGGGATTGAATTACACCAACCTGTAATGTGTATGTCTCGCTTTTCTCAACTTTGCTTTTCATGAGATGGAATTTCTGCACACACCCGATAGCAACCAGGCTACAAATACCAATTTCATCTCTTGAGATTTATCTGAATTTGCATTTAGCAATACTTGCAATATTCCTGAAAGACACATTCTCAGGTATGCAACCTTTAACCACTATTGACTCTTCAACTTTGCAATCACAATCATCACAGGAAAACACCAACCATGGCTATTGACAAAAAAATCAGACAAATCGCTTTCTACGGTAAAGGCGGTATTGGTAAATCTACCACTTCTCAAAACACCTTGGCAGCTATGGCTGAAATGGGTCAACGCATTCTTATCGTAGGTTGCGACCCTAAAGCTGACTCCACCCGTTTGATGCTTCACTCTAAAGCACAAACTACAGTATTACACTTGGCTGCTGAACGTGGTGCAGTAGAAGACTTAGAACTAGAAGAAGTAATGCTCACAGGCTTCCGTGGTGTGAAGTGCGTAGAGTCTGGTGGCCCAGAACCCGGTGTAGGTTGCGCTGGTCGTGGTATTATCACCGCTATTAACTTCTTAGAAGAAAACGGTGCTTACCAAGACGTTGACTTCGTATCTTATGACGTATTAGGCGACGTTGTGTGTGGTGGTTTCGCAATGCCTATCCGCGAAAACAAAGCACAAGAAATTTACATCGTAACATCAGGTGAAATGATGGCGATGTACGCTGCAAACAACATCGCTCGTGGTATTTTGAAATATGCACACACAGGCGGTGTGCGTTTGGGTGGTTTGATTTGTAACAGCCGTAACGTTGACAGAGAAATCGAATTGATCGAAACTCTGGCAAAACGTTTGAACACCCAAATGATTCACTACGTACCCCGTGACAATATTGTTCAACACGCTGAGTTGCGCCGGATGACAGTTAACGAGTACGCACCCGACAGCAACCAAGGTAACGAATACCGCATCTTGGCTAACAAAATCATCAACAACGAAAATCTCAAGATTCCTACCCCAATTGAAATGGAAGAATTGGAAGAATTGTTGATTGAGTTCGGTATTCTCGAAAGCGAAGAAAATGCTGCCAAAATGATTGCTACACCAGCTGAAAGCAGCAAGTAATTTTGATGTAGTCATCAATAATTTCTGAGCAACCAGAACCTCGGTTTTGTCAAAGCCGGGGTTCTGGCATTTTTAATTTTGACTATTGTGCAATCATTCCAGTAAATTGTATGGTCAATTGAGTTCGGAAAGAGACATTTGAGGTTTTGAACTCCAAGTTCCGAGTTCTGATACCGTTTCACTTTAAGTTTGATACAAATAGACCGCAGGGGGAAAGAATGAAAAACCCATAAATTTGTATCATTTTTTTCGTGAAATGCTATGAGGCTGAATGTTGAGCCTTTTTGCTTGAATATTGAGGTTCAAAGGGTAAATGTTGAGCCTTTGAGGGTGAAGTTTCAGCCTTTTTGCTTGAATGGTGAGGTTCAGAAGGTGAATGTTGAGCCTTTGAGGGTGAAGTTTCAGCCTTTTTGCTTGAATGTTGAGGTTCAAAGGGGGAATGTTGAGCCTTTGAGGTGGAAGTGTCAGCCTTTTTGCTTGAATGTTGAGGTTCAAAGGGGGAATGTTGAGCCTTTGAGGTGGAAGTGTCAGGAAAAAACCGAAAAGCTTGTGAGTTGACTGTGAAAAAGTTATTCAGAGCGATTAATGCTGCGGATATTTGTTAGCTGCGATGACAACAGGGTTATTGTTAAGTATGCCAGTTAACGAATTTGTACCTGCAAGATTACCAGGTGGCGATCGCTAACTAAAACAAACTTTAACAGCACAACTAAATCCCGGCAAAAGTGGGCTAGTTAAATTATCTTCTTTATATAAAGTCGCTGCTAATTTTAAAACACCATTTTCTCGACGGTAAATTTCTACTGTTTCTTTTTCGCGGTCAAAAATCCAGTATTCTTGTACCCCTTGAACTGAGTATAGTTTTAGTTTTAACTGCTTATCTCGTTTCTTCTGGACTTCACCAGGAGAAAGCACTTCAATTACTAACTCTGGCGCACCTGTTAAATGTCCCGCTTCATCTAATATTTCTGATAACCGTTCATTACTTACCCAAACTACATCAGGAATTACATTATCATCGTCAGTAAAAATAATTCCTGGTGCAAAAGCAACTTGTCCTAAACCAGTTTGATTTGACCAAATTTCTAATTGCGTGCCAATTTTGACACAAACATTTTGATGTTTCCAATGAGGCGCTCTGGTCACAAATAACTCTCCATCAATTATCTCATAACGCTTGCCGTCGTCAGGAAATAACTCTAAGTCGGCAGTTGTCCAACGGACTTTTTCAGATGCAGTGGAAGACATACAATTTTGGATTTTAGATTTCAGATTTTGGATTTAGGGAGTGCATTTTCATCTTTATTTACCACTCCCTACTCCCTATCTTAAATTTAACTCGCGATCGCCTCTGTTTTTTCCGCCACTACTGGGATGTATGGTTTTTCAGCACCTTGCGCCAAATATGCAGCTAGTTGGTTTTCAATTTCATCACGAACAATTTGGCGATACTCTAAGAAATGTTCGTTATGGGCGCAAACAGCAATGTAGTGGTCAACAACAGCAGGGTTGCGCTTGAGAAGACTGAACAAATGATGCCAGAATTTCCAGCGAGTTTCCCGCTTAATTCCTTGTCGCCAAATTACAATCAACAATGCTTTAATTACTACCCACTCTGGCATTCTGAATGGTGCTTTCCATTTTGGTGTACCCATCATTAAAAAGCAGCGATAAGTCCGATCTAAATATTGTACTGGGTCGTATAAAGCACAAAAAGCCTCAACGTATTCTCTGGCAAGTTCTTCTAAAGGACGGGTGGGGATGAAGTTCATCAACGTAGTTTGGTTGATGTTACTTTCGGTATTTTCCCGCAGTCTGCCTTCTTTTTTCAGGCGATGCCACAGGGCGGTGTTGGGTAGTGCTTGTAACATGGCGAAGGTGGTTGAGGGAATCCCTGCTTGTTCAGCAAAACGGACGATGCGATCGCCTGCGCCAGCTTTTTCGCCATCAAACCCGATAATAAACCCAGCCATTGGGCGCAATCCCGCTTTGATGATGGTTTGTACTGCATCTGTCAAAGAGTTACGGGTATTTTGAAACTTCTTGGTTAATTGCAAGCTATCTTCATCTGGTGTTTCAATTCCCAAAAATACTGCCGAGAAACCAGACTCAACCATCAATTCTAATAATTCTTCGTCTTGTGCTAAGTCAACTGAAGCTTCGGTGTCAAATTTAAAGGGATATTGATGTTCCTCCATCCAAACTTTTAACTCTTTCAGCAACAATTTCACATTCCGTTTGTTACCGATAAAGTTGTCATCTACCATGAACACGCCCCGCCGCCAACCCAACTCATAGAGATAATCTAACTCTGCTAACAATTGTGCTGGAGTTTTGGTGCGTGGTTTGCGGCCGTAAAGTACAATAATGTCGCAAAATTCGCACTGGAAGGGACAACCACGCGAAAACTGCACCGACATCATGTCATAAGCATCTAATTCTAATAAATCAAAGCGGGGTACTGGTGTGCTGGTGACATCAGGTTTTTCAGCAGTGCGGAAAGTCCCAGATTTTTCTCCCCGTTGAATTGCTTCCACAAACATTGGTAAGGTGATTTCGCCTTCATCCAAAATCAGGAAGTCTGCACCAACATTCTGCACAGCAGAAGGCGTGGAAGTTGGATAAGGTCCACCAACTGCGACTAACTTACCACGGCGTTTTGCTTCTTGAATTTGCTCCAGTAAGTCTTGCTTTTGGACAATCATCGCTGAGAAAATAACAATATCTGCCCATTCCCATTCTGCTTCTGTTACTGGGCGAATGTTGCGATCAACCAGCTTAAATTCCCATTCTTGTGGAAGAATTGCGGCTACAGTCACTAAACCCAAAGGTGGTAGTAAAACCTTGCGATCAACTAAATCCAGAATCTTTTCATAAGACCAAAAGGTTTTAGGAAATATTGGATAAACTAATAAAACTCTCATGTAGTAGCAATCCTCACACTCTAATTGTTATCCCACTCTAACGAAAATAATTACTTATTGACTTTTTACTATTATTGGCTTTAGCTTACCGTTAATGGTTTTGCCTGTGCAATTATTAACTAAAAATATTTGGTGTTTTACTTTAAAAATAAGATGACTCTCGATTCCTGATAATATACGAGGTCAAGATGGTACAGATACCTGCCAACCCAGAAACCCTATTGATTGAGTTGCCTAAAGCGATCGCATTATATGTCACCCAGGAACAGTTTACCGCATTAGCCGCCGCTAACCGAGACTTGAGACTGGAAAGAACTGCACAAGGAGAGTTAATAGTGAATCCGCCAACAGGTTGGGAAACTGGCAGACGTAATTGGAGTATTGCGGGAGAATTGTATTTATGGTGGCGGAATGCGGGTGAACCGGGTCAAGCCTTTGACTCCTCAACTGGCTTTATTTTACCTAATAGTGCGATTCGTTCTCCCGATGCTTCTTGGGTAAGTCAAGAACGTTGGCAAGCACTGACTCCAGAACAAAAAGCAACTTTTGCTAATATTTGCCCGGATTTTGTAGTTGAATTACGCTCTAGTTCAGATACTATCAAAACGTTGCAAGAGAAAATGAGGGAATATATAGATAATGGCGCGAAACTCGGCTGGTTAATCGATCCGCAGCAGCGACGGGTAGAAATTTATCGCCCAAGTTCGGCGGTGGAAGTGTTGGAGAATCCTGCTGAGTTGTCGGGTGAAGTTGTGTTACTGGGTTTTGTGTTGGATTTGGGTCGGGTGTGGGGTTGAAAGTGTAGGATGATTTACCTCACGCAGAGACGCAGAGGCGCAGAGAAAATAAGGAGTTTAAGATTGCAATAACACTCGCATAACATATCATTTTGTAGAACTACTTGAGTCATGAAAGTAAACTTGATGAGTTTTAGAGGGACAACTTAACAAACCATTTTTATATTGTGGTGGAGACAAATCTTTTCTAGATACATAAGCCAATTGATTTTCTTTGCAGAGAATACTTATTGTTTTTAGTTGCTTACTACCAGGAATAGGAACTGCGAAAACAGCACCAACATACAAATTAAGTCTAAAGCCCCACTGACCTTTACAGGCATCTTGAAAGGCATAGTAATAAACACTATCAACAACATTCTTGTTGGTGTCTCCTGGTGCGCTATAGTAGCCATAACAAGTTGTGGGTTCTCCAAAAACCCAATCTGTAAGTGACGGTTCTTTGCCAACTTTATTAGTTATAAGAGAAAGTATTTTCTCTTTAGGAAAGTTAGTTTCTTGTTCTTGTAAAATTATTTTTAAATTTTCTTCTGCCTGCAACATCAACCTTTCTCTCTTCTCCGCTATAGCCTTGTTCCCACCATCTATGGTTTGACATCCAGCAAGCAGGCTAATGCTAAAACTGAATAATATCAAAAACAAATTCCCAAATTTATGGTGTCTGCAACATAATATGCTGAAACATTGTAAGTTAATAAAATTTTGTAACATACAAAACTTAGGAATTTATTTTTTCCTCGGCACACCGCTAATTTTCAACACATCACTCATGGTTGCACAATAATTTGGCAAGCCAAAACTAGCAGGATTGATGGCATTTTCATAAGCGAAATGGCGATAATTCATGCAAAATCTATCCCAAGCTGCCATTTGAATACGGAACACGGCAATAATCAAATTAGCTAATGATATAGATAGAGGAATACGAAAATAGATTTTTTTGCCTAGATAAGCGCAGGTTTCTTCTATTGCTTGGTTGGCGGTGAGTCTTTCTTGACCTAAAACTAACCTGCGTTGTTGCTTGGTTTGGGGTGGATTTTCAATTAAATATTGTACGACTGTCGCAATATCTTTTCCGTGGATAAAGTGGAAACTGCCGTCTGCTTGTAAAAAGCGAATTAAATTAATATATTTTGTGACTTCGTGAATGCCAGATGTGAGGTGTGAATAAGGTTTGTTGGCATCACCGCCTAAGACTAAGGTGGGAAAGACTGTGGTAATTTTAGGTGCGATCGCTAGTTTTTCTTTTTCATGCAAGCATTGGTATTTAGAACCGATATAATCTGTCCCAATCTCACCTGCTTCTTTCAAAGGTTGATTTTTGTTATTTAACACACTAGCAGTTGAAAAATAAATTACCTGTTCGCAGCGTTCTGGGTTTAATAAACTTAGTAATTCTAGTGTTTTGTTGACATTAATATCGTAAGTATTTTCTCCACCCCAGGCTGTTGCTGTTAACACTGCTACATCAATAGTTAATAACAAATCCGCAAAACGTTTAATGTCTTGCATATCGCCTTGCAAGACTGTGACACCAGGACGGAATTGCGTATTAACTTGTAGTTTATTAGGGTTTCTAACTAGTAAAAATAGCTCGTGATTTGTATTTTGAATTAATATTTCTGAAATGTAATGACCGATGCAGCCACTTGCACCTGTAATTAAAATTCTTTTCTGAATCATAATAAGTTTTTTAACTTAAGATTTAAAAATAAGATGAAATGTTCCGCGCTAGAGTTTAGCGTGCTAAATTTTCATCTTCTAGCAGCATCTCAATTACTTCACGCAGATTTTCGTTTAACTCATCTAATGTTTCACTTTGAGAATGCGCTCCAGGAAAACCAGGAACATACCCAACATATAGATTTGTGTCGGGATCACGTTCGATTATCGCTGTAAAAGTTTTCATAAAAATAGATATTTCAGCAATGCAATTATTATGTCTTTGTGGTTCAAAAATTGTTACCACAAAGACACAAAGTTAATTAACTCACCAGTGCTGCTGTACTAAGTTGCTTGGCTGTTTCAAAGAAGAAAGCAACATTTTCTTCTGGGGTATCTGGTAGGACACCATGACCGAGGTTAAGGATATGACCCCAGTTACCAGCTTTGCGAACGGTATCATAAATGCGATCGCGGATGAACTCTTTGGAACCGTAGAGTACACCAGGATCAAGATTACCTTGCACTTTTACGTGTTTGCCTAATCTGGCGCGAGCATCCGCCATGTCTACTGTCCAATCGACGCTGACAATATCAGCACCAGATTGAGCCATTCTTTCCAACACGCCTGCACTACCGCTAACTAAAAGAATTAATGGTGTGTCGGGGTGGGTTTGCTTGACTTGCTCGAATACGCGTTGCTGATAGGGACGGGCAAAGGTATCGTAATCTTGAGGGCTTAATTGTCCCGCCCAAGAATCGAACATTTGCACTACTTGTGCGCCGCAGTCAATTTGGTAACGGGCGTAAACAGCGATCGCATCTGCCAATTTTGTTAGCAGTTGGTGTAAAATTGCCGGGTCTGAGAAGGCCAAGTTTTTGATGATGGAATAGGTTTTAGAACCTTTTCCTTCCACTGCGTAAGCAGCTAACGTCCACGGCGCACCGACAAAGCCTAATACTGTTGATTTGTCGCCCACTTCTTGGCGTAATGCCTGCAAGATGGGTTTAATAAACGGTAGAGCCGCCTCTGGTTCTAAATCATGCAGGCTATCGATTTGTGCTTGAGTGCGAATGGGCGAATGAATGATTGGCCCTTTACCTTCCGCAATGTCCATATCAATGCCCAAACCAGGCAATGGAGTTACAATGTCGGAAAATAAAATCACTCCGTCCGGCTGGAAGGCTCTCCAAGGTTGTAGGGATACTTCAATCGCTACTTCAGGAATTTCGGAGCGATCGCGAAATGAAGGATACTTTTCCCTTAAGTCTCGGTACGCCTTCATATATCGTCCCGCTTGTCGCATCATCCATACTGGGGGACGATCTACTATTTCACCACGAGCAGCCCGCAGGAGATGAGGGGCCGTTGACGAAACACCCATTTAACACTTCATCCTAAGTCACTTTGTTATGTCACTGTTTAGCTTATCATTCTGGGATTACGCTTTTTCAGAAGGCTTGCTTGAAAAGCCCAAGTCTTAGCTTTACTTAACTTAATATGCAACCTAATTCTAATAATCCAAATCCTTCTAATGTTGCAGCTACTAATAGCAATTCTCCATCAGTAAAATTTTTCATACCCCGCACCCAACGGCGCAAGTTTTTTTTATTGTTTACTGGTATGACAGTTTTAGGTTGGGTAGTAGGTGGTGTAGCTAGTTTGGCGATCGAAAGAATTCTCACGCAAAGTCTAGCTGCGGCTGGGTCTGTACAATTGCAAACATGGAGTTATTGGATAAGATTACTCAGTAATATTGTGTTTGCCTTAGTTTTTGCTGGCGACCAAGCTTTAGTCATACGACGCTATCTCTCTGGTTGGCGCTGGATGATTGCTACTACTATAGGTTGGCTAACTGCTGACTGTGTTGCGACAGCTTGGATTAATTATATTTCCTCCATAGCCAGTTCCCTGAATGAAACGTTATCTTCTGAGTTAGTTATTATCTTTGGATTCTTATCAACAATTGCTTATATTTTTTCAGGTATTTGGTTGGGATTGATTCAATGGTTAGTAGTGCGGCGTTATACCATCAAAGCTTGGTGGTGGAGTTTTGTTCCTTCTGTTGCTTTCTTATTGATTAGTTTGTTGGTTTGGTTACTATCTTTTGTACAGAATTTTATTCCCGAAGCGATATTGTACGGCAGCCAACAAGGATTTACAGCAATTATCCTAGGAGTAGTCCCAGCTATTGGTTTTTGTAGTCTAAAAAGACGTTTACCAAGACAAACCCAGGCAAGTTAAGCAGAGAATTTTTAGTAGAAAATACACCTATGTTTCACTACAATTCGTCATCATGTTTACCTTCATCAGCAGAATTACCTGACTCTGACGTTACCCCCGTTGATAATGAATTACAAATATTAATTCCTAGCTTACTATTATCAATTTTAACCAGCATTTGGCAAAGCTGTGAAGACTGTTTTTTTGGTATAAATATGGGGATTTATTATGCAGCTAGTACAATTGCGATCGTACCCGATGGATTTCTAAGTTTAGGTTTCAAGAACTCTTAGCTAAATCACAACAAAAAGGCATCGACCCCAACAATTTATAAAACTATGGGAAACATCAATTCAGTGGTCATTGCTACTGGTACACATGGCAATGAATTTACAGGAATATATCTAGGTAAAAAGTTTGAACAGTTTCCGAAACTGATTCAACGGCCTAGTTTTGATACTCGCGTTTTATTGAGTAATCCCAAGGCGTTTGCAGCAGCTAGACGCTATATTGACAAAGACTTAAATCGTTGCTTTGCATCAGAAGATATCAAAAATCCCCAACTTGCAAGTTATGAAGATATCTTGGCAAAAAATATCTATTATTTACTAGCAGAAGAAAGCAAACATCAGCAACAAGTAATTATTGATTTGCATAGTTCAACTGCAAATATGCAGTTAACTATAATTTTGGGCAGTAAACATCCATTTATCTTACAATTAGCTGCCCATTTAAATGCAATTAATCCTGATGTGAGAATTTGTTATTCTCAACCGACAAGAGATTCTAACTTTTTGTGTTCAATATCTGAATTGGGTTTTGCAATTGAAGTTGGTCCTGTAGCACAGGGAGTTTTAAATGCTGAGTTATTTCAAAAAACTGAAGCTTTAATTTATCAAGTTTTAGACTATATCGAAAGTTATAATCATGGTATAGACCAACCGCAAACTAGTACACTTACATATTATCAATATGCAGGAGTGATTGATTATCCGCGAAACGAATATGGAGAAATTCAAGGAATGATTTACCCACAACTTCAGTTTCGAGATTATGAACCACTTAACCCTGGTGAACCAATATTTTTAACCTTTGATGGAACTGCGATCGCCTATCAAGGCACATCCACAGTTTATCCTATTTTTATTAACGAAGCTGCATATTATGAAAAGGGAATCGCAATGTGTTTAACCCAAAAGAAAACCTTAGAAATATAGTTTTAAGAGTCAGATATGGAACGCGAAGTTAAATCTGCTGATGGAACCGCCTGGAAATGTGTGCAAGTATTTTCAGGACTTTCTGATAACGCAGAAAATCAAGATGCAGCGCAAGTTAAAGGCGAACCTGATACATATTGGGTTGTTTGTACACCCAATAGTGGCTCACAGTCAGTTAGGTTAAAGTTACAAGGTGAATGGTATTCTAACTACTCTGATGAAGAATTATTAGACGAAATCCAAGCGCAGCAGTAGTTTAATAACGTACATTCAATAGCAAAAAACGGCGTTGCATAATAGAGGGATGAATTGAGGGCATCTACTGTGCAATGTCCATACTGCGGATCTACGAAAATTCGTAAGAACGGAAAGCGAAGAGGTAAACAAAATCACATTTGCGTATCATGCGACGTGCGTTCCGCCCCGCTTCGCTAACGCCAATTTATTGATTTGTACGCTCCACCAAAAGGATATTCTGAGGAATTGAAACAAGAATGCTTAAAAATGTACCTTAACGGTATGGGTTTTCGCGGGATTGAACGAGTGAAAGGAGTGCATCATACTACTATTATTTATTGGGTCAAACAATTGGGAGAGAAACTTCCGGACGTACCGAAAGAAGATGTAATTCCAGAAGTTGGAGAACTTGATGAATTAGAGACATTTGTTGGTTCAAAAAGCGAAAAGTTGCGTGCGGGGGTTCCCCCCGTTGAGCAAACTTTTCAAGACAAAACAAAATTTGGTTATGGACAGCAGTAAATCACTTTACTCAAGGTATTTTAGCCTGGGTTTTGGGAGACCATAGTGCCGAAACTTTTGAGCCATTGTGGAAAATTGCAAAACAATGGAAAAGCTATTTTTATGTGACAGATGGTTGGAAAGTTTACCCAAGCTTTATTCCAGATGGAGACCAAATTGTGAGTAAAACATATATGACACGAGTTGAAAATGAAAACACCAGGCTTAGACATTATTTGGCACGTCTTCACCGAAAAACTTTATGCTATTCCAAGACAGAAGAAATGCTGAGATACTCGGTTAAATTATTACTTCATTATTTGAAGTATCAAACTGTACCTACATAAATCTATTCATCCCTTCATTCAGCAACGCCCAAAAAACAACTGTCGTTGAATAAAGCAGTAATTGCTGCACCAACAATTACACCTCTTTAGGAATTTCCAGCTTTAGAGTCAATGCGAACAATTGAGATTTGAGCATCTGGGTGACGAGCTTAAAGGCGATCGCCAGTAGCTATTTCACTTGCGTCCACTTCAAAATCTCCAGTTTCAATATCAATCGCCACAATCTTGTCGTAATTGCTTGCTACTAAAATTCAAAGATTTTCTCTTTTTTTCTTACTATTATACTTTGACTGAAGTTGCTGATCTATGTTATCAATGAATTCTCTAATAAGTGTGAGATTGCTTTTGACATTTTCATCGTTAGCAACTATCACCTTACCTGTTTTTGTCTTTCCATTTCTATGAACGATATCGTGGCGTAGCATAATAGCTTTTTGTAGAAGCTCCATATCTTCTGGAAAATCGATATCTAAAACACACTTGTACATATTCTTAACCACAAAAACGTTATGGTAGATTATCTCAAGCAGATAATTAGTTACTTCTTTTTTAAGGTTTTCCTGCCACTTGAATAAATCAGACAGCTTGTATTTTTTTTCACAGAAATATGGCGTGGACTCCACAAACTTTTTCATCAAATCGTTATTGTGGGTTACAGTATTAATAAAAGCATCAGAGAGGTATGTTTCCATTGCCGTAATTGTATTTGCAAAAAGCAATTTATTAAGAGTTGTCTTTATAGATGAATTAGCATCTATTTCTAGAAGTTTCTCAATATTTCCAAGGTTTTCTAAAAAAGTGTTGTAGAATTTAGAGTTTCTAGATATAGAATCTGCAAGATAGTTAGATAAATCTTTTGCTCCAACTAAATAATTGTGTGTTGGACAAACAGTAATTAAGTTATCAAGTGTTGCTTCGCCTCCTAAAACCTTTGGTTTTATAGGAATCATATTTGATTTTTGAAAAA
>NZ_DF978429.1:0-130281 GCF_002897135.1 Nostoc cycadae WK-1
GCAACCTCTGGCGGTTCACTAGCTAATAGCCCAAAGAAAGCTGTCTCTTATACACATCTAGATGTGTATAAGAGACAGCCCATTGGAAAGGCAGGGCTGTTTCATTCCACAAGACGAAGTAGTTTGTCAATATCATGAGAGAGAAATCTTTGAGCAATAGTGATGGAATGATAACTATGACGACGAAGGATATTGAGTGCGATTGCTCTGATAATAGAAAGATTAGCGGGAGCGTTGCCAAGACGGATTGTAGAACAGTCCTCTTTGAAAACAACGTCTTTCAACGGCAGTTGCCTCAAGTCGGGAAACCCGCCCACGGCACTGCCTCCCCAGTGAAGGCAGTTTTCGATACCCCAGTGTCCACGAATACCGATAGCAAATTCTTTCGCGCTTGCTATCAGACTGCTAATATAACAAACAATTTCATGATATTTCTTAGCGTTTCTCGTACCAATTCTTTCGACCCTGACTAAAGATTTTATTCCAGTCCATGACGGGTCAATTCCATTGATATCATGAAAAACTTCTACAGTGCGTGTTGTATATCTATCTCTGGTTTTTTCGGTTTCAACTACACGAGAAGTTGGTTTTTTTGTGGCAGCAATGCGTTGAATATGGCTACGTAGTTTGGGTTGATTATCTTTAACCGCAATGACATAATCATTGCCACTTTCTATAATTATTTTGCAAGTTTTTTTTGACAATGTAGGGAATCAAAGCTCAAGACCACTCCTTCTAGACCCAATGCAGTGATTAGCTCTTGGACAACCTGGATTTCGCTTTTTTGCTGATTCTCAAATTTCTCCATCCCGACAACCAGCCCTCTTTTACAAGCAAATACCGATACTATACTCACGAAATTTTGATTAGATGAACTGTAGTTTTGCACTGTACCCTTAATACTTTTCCCATCTGTTGCACACCATTCTGATACCTCTAAATCCACATAAGTTTTTGCCCATTCATTAAATTTATCAGCCAGTTTATCGAAGTCTACTCCCATCACTACACGCCGGATTGTTGAATATGAGGGTACTCCATGTTTTTGAATGCCAAATTTCTCGATTAATACTCGACTATGCCTTTTGACAAAATCTCCCCACCCCCGATATCCTACATATCCATTCATTGTTCCCATGATTACCAACAGCAACACTAACCACAGTTGGTGTCTTCGCCCATCCGTCGTTCTAAAGTCTTCCACTTGCTTTAATTGTTCAATCAGAGCCGCACCCATCATTTTTATCCCCTCAACCCTTGCTATTTTACCTGTTTTAGGGAATGAAACAGCCCTGCTTTACAAGGGGAGGGTTAGGGTGGGGTAATTCAACTAAAATCAACGAAGCCAAAAAACAACTCTACAAACGTCACTTGCTGCAACAAGTAGAAGACAGCCAAGGATATTATAAAATTCATGCCTTAGTGCGGTGGTTTTTGCAAGAACAGTTAGCAAACGCTGGTGAGATGAAGCCAGTTTTAGAAACCACCTTCGCCACTGCGATGATAACCAAAGCTCAAAGCCTTCCCTACCCAGCAACATCTCAAGATATCGAACGTGTTAAAGATGTTATTCCCCACATTGAAGACTTGGGAGAACGGATAATTGCAGAAGTAAACCAAGCAAGAGAACAACAGATCAATTCCCCAGCATCAGTACCTAATGATGAAGTAATTTGGGTGTTTGTGGGAGTAGCAACATTTTATAAGGGACAAGGAATATATCAATTAGCAGAAGATTGGTATAAGGAATGCGTCAAAGTTTGCCAAGCTTTATTTTCAGGTGATCATTTCTACGTCGCAACTAGCTTGAACAATTTAGCTGCATTTTACAATAGCCAAGGGCGGTACAGCAAAGCCGAACCTCTGTACATCGAAGCCTTGGGGATGTACAAGCAGTTATTCACAGGCGATCATCCCTATGTCGCTACTAGCTTAAACAATTTAGCTTTCCTCTACAATAACCAAGGGCGGTACAGTGAAGCTGAAACACTGTACATCAAAGCCTTGGCGATGAGAAAACGGTTATTCACAGGAGATCATCTCGATGTCGCTATAAGCTTGAACAATTTAGCCCTACTCTACCGTAGCCAAAGACGGTACAGCGAAGCCGAACCTCTGTTAATTAAAGCCTTGGCAATGAGAAAGCGGTTATTCATAGGCGACCATCCCTATGTCGCCACCAGCTTAAACAATTTAGCTTACCTCTACGATAGCCAAGGGCGGTACAGCGAAGCCGAACCACTGTTCATCAAAGCCTTGGCGATGAGAAAGCGGTTATTCACAGGCGACCATCCCTATGTCGCCACTAGCTTGAACAATTTAGCCGCACTTTACGATAGCCAAGGGCGGTACAGCGAAGCCGAACCACTGTACATCGAAGCCTTAGCAATGAGAAAGCGGTTATTTACAGGCGACCATCCCTATGTCGCTATAAGCTTGAATAATTTAGCTGGACTCTACGGTAGTCAAGGGCAGTACAAGCAAGCCGAACCACTCTACATTGAAGCCTTGGCGATGTCTCAACGGGTGTTAGGGGATAATCATCCCCTAACAGTGAAAGTGAGAAAAAATTTGGCAATTCTGCAACGCCAGTTAACTCCCGTTCCTATTTGGCAACGTTGGTTAGGGTGGTTTTTCCAATTATTGTTAGGGATATTAGTTTTACCGTTTTATTTATTGTGGCTACTGGCTAGAAAAATAATAAAATTAATTCGTAATTCGTAATCTCTCTTTAATCATATCAAGCCCACTCAATCACTTACAATATGTCCGCCGCGAGTGCAACGAAGTGAAACGACGCGATCGCAAAAACTCTGCAATTACTTTACTTTGCTATCGCTACCTTCGGATAAATTTTCAACTTTGAATTGGTTGCACACTCAGGCGATAACCAAGATGATGCAGAATAAGGCTGATGGTTCGCAGTTCGGGGTTGCCTTCTGGTGACAAAATTCGGTAAAGATTCTGGTGGTTCAAACCCGTTTTTTCTGCAAGGCGCGTCATCCCCTCCTGTGCTTCCACCACGTTTCGCAGTGCTTCCAGAAAAAACGCAATATCGCCATCCTGCTCGTACTCTTCAAGAGCAACGTCCAGGTAAGCCTTTGCCATTTCCGGGTTCTGCATCTGCTCAAACACAATCTCGTCATGGTTTCTCAGTTTCTTGGTCATCCTGTTCCTCCTGATAAGCCTCCCAATATTTTTTAGCTTTTTCTATGTCTTTATCTTGGCTATCCTTGTCGCCACCACACAGGAGAATTACCAGATCATTCGCAGATTCTCCAAAGTAAACGCGGTAGCCACTGCCGAAGAAAAACCTCAGTTCAAGCACGCCATCTCCAACTGACTTGAAATCCCCGTAATTGCCCTGCTTAAGTCGCTCTATCCGTCGGATTATCCTTGAACGGATCGTGTAGTCCTTCAAGTTTTCTAACCATTCGGTGTACGGCTCCTTGCCATCTTCTGTAGCGTATACTTTCAGAGTTTTTTGACGAACGATATCAGCCATAGTTTAATTATAAAACGTAGCTTGAAAGTAGAAAATAGATAGTTGTAGATGCAGCGATCGCTCTTATCAAAAATAAAGATACGATAGTTTTGCGCTAGGCGATCGCTCTTATCAAAAATAAGGAAGCATAGGGGAGCATCGTCGTAGACATTGCCAAAACTTTTCTCAACGACAACGCCTCATCACTCTGATAACATAGATAAAAGTTCAACTGAACTACCAAAGTTATGAGCAACATTAATATTTCTTTGCCTCAATCAATGAAAGCTTTTGTTGAGGAACAAGTTACCAAAGGTTGCTACGGTTCAGTAAGCGAATATTTACAAGCATTAATCAGTAAAGACCAAAAACGCCAGACACAAGAACACATAGAAGAACTTCTGATTGCTGGACTTGAAAGTGGAGAAGCAATAGAAGTGAATGACGAATGGTGGGAACAAAAACGCACACACTTAATGAATAAGCTGCATGAAGAAAAATAATGACAAAACAGATAGTCATTACACCGAAAGCAAGTTTAGATATTGATGAGTGTTTTGCTTACATTGCTCAACAAAATCCCAACACGGCGCTGTTATTTTTTGACTCTGTCAGAGAAACATTTGCACAGTTAGCTAGAATGCCTGGAATGGGTAGTCGTTATCCTGTAGAAAATGTTCGTTTACAAGGTTTACGTAAATGGCTGTTAAAGGATTTAAAAAGTATCTAATTTTTTACTTTGAGCAAGATGAAAGTATTAATATTGTACGAATTCTCTATGCAGGGCAAGATATAGAAAATATATTAGAAAAAGAATGAAATTAAGCGATCGCTCTCATCAATGATCAAGAACCGATGGTTTTGTGGTAGGCGATCACTCAAATTATATAAATTCCTGTTCATGTAGTGTCTACATTTTTGCTCTATCAAAAATATCAGGTGCGATCGCATTCAAAGCCCAAGTAGATGTTTTACTCACATGAAATCCAAATTATTTTACTTTTTTTAGGAAGTGCGATCGCTCAAATTATTACCCCTACACCCTCATACCCCTAATTCCCCTGTAGTCTCACACCCCTGTTCCCTTAAAAGCAAGGTGTTTGGTAAATTATATACAGCGCAGATATTTATCTAGCGCCTGAATTCTTGCCAGGCAGCTGTTACTACCAAAGATTGTTCACCCAAACCAAACTAGATACTACCTTTGTCCAGCATCTATGCTGAAGTCCGTACACAGTAACATTTGGCATCAAAACCTCATCCAGTCTCAGGTTGACGGTTTATCAGGTCATAATGTTATAACGTCATCAGTTCTAGATGCAAAATGGGAACACTAGCTCATGACTAGTGACTCATGCTTGGGAAAAATTCAACTTAGTTACTAAATCTAACGCCGAGTGAACAAAGTTGATGAGCAATGCTGAATGTTGCACTGCTGAGTATCTTTAGGTGGGTGGGTCAAGAGTGATGAATGAAGCTGACACCTCAAACAACAGGGCTGTGATGGAATCTCTCAATTCTGCTAATTCGCCACAACCAGAGCCGACAAGCTGTCCTTTTTATGCGGTTGTGCCTTCTGAAAATCTGGCTATCAGGCAATTGCCACTCCTCAAACCAGCAGAAGAAAAACAACAAGAGTTGCCAAATCCTCAATCTACGGAAAATGTTACCCAAAAAGAATGGGTGGCAGAACCAGATAGTGGAAAACAAGCAGTAATTGATGATGAATTTCAGAAACTGCTGGTGTTAAATCAAGAACTACGTGCAGCTAACAATGAATTGTACGAACAGGTCGAACATCTTAAAGATGACTTAGCAGAGTCGGAAAAAGCTTTGCAGTGGCAGAAAAGGCGCTCCAGTGTCACTGAGTCAATGCTCAACCAACAAGCTCAAGAACTGATTGCAGCTCAAGAACAAATTCAGTCCCTCTTTCAACAGTTAGACACCACTACACAAACTGTTCAACGTCAAGAAACTCTGATCGAAACTTATAAAGCACAGCTACAAATTAGCCAGCAACGTCTTGCTCAGTTAGAACGGGAATGTGCGTTATTGCAAACTAATTATCATGAACAGTCTCAACAAGTGTTGCAGTCAGAAACTACTTGTCGAGAGTTGCGTACTCGGCTGATGCGCCAACAGCGCCAAACCCTGCAATTTAAGGCAGCTTTAGAAAAATGTCTAGAACCACCAGCTGTCAACGACGACTCTTCAGAGGAGACAGGAAATAATACTGCTAATAGCACTACTAAGCAAAGTAGATTTTCTAGAAAAGCGCGATCGCTATTTCCTAACGTACAACCAATTAGACCTTGGTCAGCCGAACCAGAATCTCCTTCCGAAAATGTAGCTCATTCTTGGGGTGAATCTTCAGTACCACCTGCATCCAGCCATAGTAACCCGACTCCCCAACCTTCATCTCCTTGGAATTGGCCGACTCAAGAAGAAACATCTGCACCAACAGAACCGGATACTTTCGCAGAAATAGAAGATGAGCCAATCACATCAGAAACGGTTTCATCAGGAGAGTCTTCAGCCAAATTAGATGAGCAAATAGATAGTCTCATCCAAATGTTTTTTGCTTCCCAACCGGGAACTTCACCTGTGACTAGTGAAACCAATGTCACCAGTAATCAAAGTGAAAAACCTTTATGGGAGACTTGGGAAACAAATGAAGCACAATCAGAAACTACCCTAGAGCAGCAATTAGAAGCATTATCAACAGAAAATAATGCGCCAATTACTGTATCTAGTTCAGTAATTGAAGAGTCAACAATTTTACCAGAAAATAATTTACCAATTTCTTTTACTGTGCCGTTGACCAAAAAGACAACGGAAGAACCAGAAAATTTCTGGTTAGAAACTACACCAGAAAATACTGAGGAATTGCCAGAAACAGATTTGTCTCAAGACACATCTGGTGACTATAGCAATGATCCTCAATCACCGTCACCAGTTGTTTATCCCCAGCGTCCACCCAAGGGACGTAAATCTTTGGCATCAGTAGAATTACCAAATTTTCGCCCAAATAGCCAAACTTAGAAGGTGAAAGGTCTTGTGGTGTCTCAGTTTGATTGTTTATCGATGCCTTAACATAATGACAGTTAAGATATTATGTTGAGTTATGCGATCGCACAACTCAACATATTTTTTTGAGGCTAAACAAATTCTAGACTTGCCATGTCAAGTAAAAATATCCCAGGAATCTTACTTAACTGTTCAATTGATAATACATAATCATTGAAATGATTCATATTCTCATCTGCATCAGAACTAATTTCTAGCAGGGAATTACAGGTAGCGATAATTGCTTTGTCTGGGTGATTTTGACCAAAGTGATTTGCCATTTCCTGTGATTCTTGTAAAACAGATGGTTCCGTATCTAAATAAATGTACAGCGACCAGCCACCAAAAGTTAATTTCAGACGATTCTCACCCTGTGAAACACTCATTGATGGCTTAATAGGATCACGATTAAAGAATTGGACAAATTTCACCTCAGCATTTGGAAGTGTAATATCACAATCGGGTGCTATGAGAGCTAAAGCGTTGTAGAAAATTTGAGACATTCTCAACTTCAAGCCGGAATTACTCTTTTTAACTTACGAATTACGAATTGGTATTACTGCTTCTGTGTTGACTGTGGATATTTGATTGAGCGATCGCGGTTTACCTGTAGTAATTACGTAGCGAAGTGCTAACAATTGTAACCATAATGCGGGATTGCGGGGTTCTAACCAAGGTTGAATTCGGGTGAGAAAGCTGGGGAACCAAGAACTCAGTAATATCTTTACTAGGGCATTGCTACTAAAGTTAAAATAACTACCCAGCCATCTGAATAAATCTCTAGGGCCAGCCAGTTCCCAAATCCACAATAATAAGGCGGGGTTTTTGCGGGCGGCTTTGAGTGCTAGGCGGTTGAAGGTAAACCAATCGCATCTATCTTTGATGAAATTATCTGCAACCTCTGGCGGTTCACTAGCTAATAGCCCAAAGAAAGTATTCAGCATTGAGTTAATGCGCTGGGGAGGAAGGAATTTCCCAGTTGGAACCATCATCCCTTTAGAAAACAGCCAAGTTACTGAAACGTTGCTTTGATAAGCCCGAATTTGGTTTAAGTGACGGAAACTCAATAAGTCATGCTGGAGTGCGGTATCTAACAAAGTTGTTAAGCGTTCTAAGTTACGCACCAAGGAACCAAAACCTGTAAACACAAGAGGAGATTGGAGAGATGCAGCATCACCGATCGCAATTAATCTATCAACAGCAACTTGGCGATCGCTACTACTCACACTAAAATGCCCCGGTATATATCCAAATGTCGGCTTTTTCCACACCAGTTTATCCATATCGCAGCGGCGATACTCTGGCAAAATTGTGAAAAAGTCCTCGTACATCTCTAGCAGAGAACCGGGATTATCTGGGTGGACTTCGTGGTAGTGAAATAAATAAATTGTGAGTTCCTCACCCGCGCCAGGAAACAATTCCCAAATCAATTGTCTCCCCCGCGAAATATCACCGTGACTGTAAAGCACATCACCATACTGGGAATCCCAAACTTGTGGCTCAAATCCACCATCAACAACTGCACCCACTGTGGGACAAACACTATCAAAAGCCCGACCACCATTTAATTGCCATGCAATGGGCGAAGCGGTTCCCATTGCATCGACTAATAACCGTCCAGTTACTTGCTTATCTCCTTGGGTAGGTAAATGTTTGACTGTAATTACAACTTGTGAGTTATCAATATCCGCACGAATAAATTCGGTTTCGTCCCAGATATCACCGCCAGCCGCCCGCAGCTTTTGTCCGCACATTTGCAGCCATTTTTCTGAGTCTAGGGCAATATTTAAGACTGTGGGAGTGTGAAGAATAGGCGATCGCAATTTCGGCGGGTTATTCCCATCAAAAAATTTGTTAAATCCGTCTTTGTATTCTCTGACAATAATGCTTTCTAACTCGCTGGATGTCACCAAACCCAGATTGAGTAAGCTTTGTAATTCATCACGCGAAATATTCCATTCGCGGTTCATCTTACCAAAAGGTAAACGTTCCACCAACAATACTTTATATCCCAGTTTAGCCATCACTGCCGCGTGGACTGCCCCTAATGCGCCACCGATGTAAATCAAATCGTAATCTAATTTGGGATTTGGGATTTGAGATTTGGGATTGAAAAAAACTACCTGACGCGGTTCTTGGGGATGACGCACACCTTCACGCCAGCGTTGTTCCCACCAATAGGCGCGTGTGAGGTCGTATTCGCCATGCGGCATTTTCTGGAAATATTTAACCGTGAGTGGGTAATCGGTTGCTAACGCCTCAAAAATTGATTGTTGGGATAAATCAATTGCTGGTGGCTGGGGGTACTGATGGGGAAAGCGTTGTCTGATTTCTGTCTTGAGACGTAGCAAAATCTCCTTCTCTTGAGGGAAAGGCTGATCTGCCCAACGGAAGACCTTTAAATAAGTAGTTCTCTGGACAGACCACACAAAAATTGAAATTTCTGTCGGTAATTTTTCGGAAATAGTCTGCTCAGATGCTGTATAGTCTGTAGGTAATTTCAGGCAGAAGCCGTCTGGAGTCAGTGATTTTATGCCAATTCCTGGTTGAAAATCCACTTGTAGCCATTGACGCACCGCTACTGTATCTGGAATTGGTACTTCTAAATAGAGGACTTCTTTCATGTTTCCTTGACATCTCCGCTTAAAATACTCATTTCGACAGATTTATTAATGGCAAAAATTCTTGTACACTCCGCCCTATTACTCAAATAAAGATTCTGTAAAGAACTTTTAATAATTTGTCAAATTTTTTTTCTCATTTTGTAACTTTGTAAACCCACGCCATGAATTATCCCATTCCAGATAGCCCTCAAGACATTCTTGCGTTACAACAAAAGCCCATTGATGAAGAACTTGTAGCTTCAGCGATCGCCGGAGTAATTAAAATTGTCCGTTCTCAAGGTAAATCTTTGGATGACTTAACAGCCCAAATCCTCGAAGACGATCAATTGTTAGATCGGCAGCAGCGACGTTGGCTGAGTCAATTGCTGGCTCAAGCCTGGGAAAGTTTTACTTGAGGAGGCAGAAGGCAGGAGGCAGAAGGCAGAAGGTGGGAGGAATAGAAGCTTCTACTCAGCACTCCTTATAAGAATACTTTGCTGTTAACTGAACTGTTTTAATTTAAAACCCACTATTTTTTGCCTACTTGCCACCTAAAGGAGTCCAATTACCAGAAGGCACAAACGCCGCCCAATATTGTGGTTCGTTATATTCTTGACTATTGAGTAATTCTAACTGTGCAGCACGCAAAGCATCATGTCTCCCCTTGCCTGCTTTCAAATTCTGGTAATACTTCACCATCAAATCCTTAGTCGCCGCATCATCCACCAACCACAGACTTAAAACCTGAGTTTGCGAACCAGCAATTACCAAAGCACGACGCAAACCATAGACACCATCACCAACTTTTACATCTCCTTTACCAGTGTCACAGGCTGACAAGACAACTAATTGATTAGAACGCAAATCTAAACCAGCCACCTCCAACGCTGTCAATACACCATCATCATTTCCTGTTTTGACTTGATTGCGTTTGTTTGCACCAGCCAACGCCAACCCAGAACGCAACAACGGGTTTTCCACTTCTAAAATCTTCGGTTGACGTGGTGTTAATTCTAAATCCGGTGAGGCGTTGAGATTTTGTTCAATATCAGTAATAAAAAAACCGTGAGTCGCCAAATGTAAAATACTTGGACTTTGTAGTTGTTTAACTGCCTTTTCTGTCGCATCTTTACCTAAAAGTAATTTGGCATTGGGTAAAACCTTTTTAATCCCTGCGGCTTCATCTTTAGTAGCAGGTAATGAGCCAAATTCCAGGTTGACTAAATCACTAGAACGCCGATTTTGAGAACCTCTCACACCAGACGCTTTTGCAGAGCCTACAGTTTGTGTTTGGTTGTTGTAATCAATATCTGCCAACACTACCGGCGCAGAAGCGTTGTTATTACTTGATTTAAAACGTAATAAATCTCGCCCACTGGTGAGATAAGAAAAAGCATAACGCCCAATCAAAAACTTATCTTGCTCATCCTTGAGGGCTTCAAAAGGAATTAATGTTAATTGCCCATCAGGAGAAATTAAAAGATGCCGTGCATTACCTAATAAAGGACGGATGGGTGCGATTAATTTCTCATCTAAAGTACGGGCAAGTTTGTTGAATGTTCTTCCGGTGGCTAAGGCTGCACGAAAATCAATGGCTAAAGAATCAATTTCTGAAGCTTCACCTAAATCAAGCCACTTGGGTTCACCAGAGGAACGTAACACCGCCACAGCATAACGCGGTTTACCCCACTTTTGAGCATCTGTCTTGGCCTTGACATTGTATGGTTGATACTGGACAATTTCCACCAAAGCTGCATCTTGGGGTATTTTTGCCTGAATGGCTGCTAACTCTATTGGTTGAGTTTGCTGGCGGAACGCGTCACTTTTAGCACTAATAGCTGCTTCTAACTTTTCTTTTTGTGCTTCCAGTTGCTCAAGTTGAGTTTTCAGGTTAGGAGTTTGTTGTTCTGAATCAGAGAATACTAATGCTGAGAGTTGCTGTTGTATTTGCAGCCATTGAACAAATAATTTTTGATTTTCGGGATTTTTTTCAAGTTGGGCGCGTAGTATTTGGATGCTATCAGCAACAGCATCTAACACCAGCCCTTTGCGGCGGAGTACAGTAGTTAAAGCTAGAGATGCTGCTGTTTTTTGATTGCGAGCTTCTTGCAGGGACAGAGAGACAGTAGCATAGGTTGTCCCTAAAAAAGTCTCAATATAGCTCTGTTTTCTTTGTTCAGAGCCGACGGCAAAAATTAGATTGAGATTTTGTCTTTCAATTTCTAAGCCACGGTGTAAGAAATCGATAGCACGAGTAATATCACCCTTTGCTTGGTACAGTCCGGCCAAATTACTCAACCTAGTGGCAGTATTAGGATGAACATTCGACAGTATCTTTTCTGTAATAGCCAGAGCGCGGAGATACAAAGGTTCTGCCTGTTGATAATTTCCTTGTACACGATAAAGTAAAGCTAAATTATTTAAGCTAGTAGCGACATAAGGATGTTCTTTACCCAGTACCTTTTCATAAATAGCCAAAGCACGGAGATACAAAGGTTCCGCTTGTTGATATTTCCCCTGTGACTCATACATGTTAGCCAAATTATTTAAACTGATGGCGATATGGGGATGTTCTTTACCCAGTGCCTTCTCATAAATAGCCAGGGAACGGAGATACAGTGGTTCCGCCTGTTGATAATTTCCCTGTAGGCGATAAAGTTCTGCCAAATTATTCAAACTAGAAGCGACATGAGAATGTTCTTTACCCAGCGTTTTCTCTATAATTGCTATAGCACGGAGATACAGCGGTTCCGCCTGTTGATAATTTCCTTGGAACTGATACAGTAAAGCTAAATTATTTAAGCTAGTAGCGACATGGGGATTTTCTTTACCCAGCACTTTCTCTAAAATTGCTAGAGAACGGAGATACAGCGGTTCTGCCTGTTGATAATTTCCCTGCGCGCGATACAGTGCTGCTAAATTATTTAAGCTAGTTGCTACATCGAGATTTTCTTTTCCCAGCACCATCTCATAGATAGCCAGTGCGCGTTTTGCTAAAGGAATGCCAGTAGAATATTTTCCTTCTTGATATAACTTGAGTGCCTGTTCATCAAGTTTTAAAGCTTCTCTTAACGCTGCTTGTTGCTCTGTTGAATATGCGGGGGTTTGCTGTTGCGCTATAGTTTTAACTGGCATACTCAACATTAACTCTGTTGTCATCGCACCTGCTACTGTCCAAGGTGCTAAAAAAATACCCGCAGCATAAATTGCGCCTAATAACTTTTTCACACTCAAATTACAAGCTTTTTGGTTTGGCTATGAAATAGATCATGCCGGACTCAGCAATTTTCGCAAAGCAGTTGTCAAAAAATTCAACAACTCCCATCTTATTCTTTGCGCCTTAGCGCCTTAGCGTGAGATAAATCAATATCCCGCAACACCCAATGCAGAAAATTTCCTGACACTTCCACCTCAAAGCCTCACCTTTCACCTTCTGAACTCAAACGTCCGAGCAAAAATCTCGAAACTTTACCTTCCGAACTCGAACATCCGAGCAAAAAGCAGGAAACTTCACCTTCCGAACTCGAACTGTCAACCTTGGAACTTCAAAATTCGACTAAAAAGCAGGAAACTTTACCTTCCGAACTCGAAATTTCTCACTTAAAACAAGAATGTTGTTGTTTAAAACCTGAAAAGCCAAGATTAGCCAACGCTTTGAAAAATTTGTTCGACAGTTAAATTAAGTTGTGGGAAAGTTTGTGAGATGATACGCTCATGATTTCGGAATTGCTGAACTTGGTATTCCCCATCAACTAATGAGTAAACCGAGATAGTAGGTTGTTTGGGATTCCCAATAAAGCGCCTACCGCCCAAAGCAGCATAATCGACAATCCAGTATTCGGGGATGCCTACGGCTTCATAGTCAGCCGCTTTTTTTAAATAATCATCCCTCCAGTTAGTACTAACCACCTCAATTACAAAGGGAATTGATTCAGCAAAGCTTACAGTCGATTCTTTTTTCCAACGAGGTTCATTGACTAAATTAGGCTGATTTAATATCAGCACATCTGGTGAGTAAGCTGATTCGCCTTCTAATGGTTTAACAAACGCTGTTTTGGGAATAAAGTAAGGCAGTTTTAAACGTTTATATTCTGTAACTATTTCTCCAACTAAAAATCCAATAAGCTGTTCATGGTCGCCAGTAGGTGGGGACATTTCAACAATTACTCCATCATGCAATTCATAGCGTCGCTGTGGGTTTTCTGGGTACCAAGCGATAAATTCATCAAATGTAACTAGTTTGCGTAAGGTTTGAGTCATCTGAGTGCTGAGTATTGAGTGCTGAGGTACGAGATCCCCGACTTCTTCAAGAAGTCGGGGATCTGAGTAATGCCACCACTAGCATTAAACTTTTAATGCTGCTTCGGCTTGGGAGTGCAATAACAAACCATATTCCAAACCCTCAACCACTGCTTGATAGGAAGCTGCCAAAATATTGGTTGAAACGCCGATAGTCGTCCAGCGTTGATGACCGTTTCCTGACTCTACTAAGGCTCTGGTTTTGGCTGCTGTCCCGGCGTGTCCGTCGAGAATCCGTACTTTGTAATCGGTCAACTCAAAGCTGGCCAGTTGGGGATAAAAGTTGACTAAAGCTTTGCGTAAGGCTGTATCTAAAGCTGCAACTGGGCCGTTACCTTCTGCCGCTTCTAAAATATTCTGACCGTTGACGGCGACTTTCACCGTTGCTAAAGCACTGCTGGTTTCTTTCCCTTCTACTAAGTCACAGTGTACTTGAAAGCCTTTGACTTCAAAAAATTCTTGTCGTGCGCCTAAAGCTTCATACATCAACAGCGCAAAACTAGCTTCTGCGGCTTCAAATTGATAGCCTTGACTTTCTAATTGTTTGAGGCGTTGCAGAATTTGCCGTGCTTCTGGTGTTTGCTTATCTAATTCAATCCCAAAAGTGCGGGCTTTGGCTAATACATTACTTAATCCCGATTGTTCGGAAATGACTATCCGCCGACGGTTTCCGACTTGTTGTGGCTGAATGTGTTCATAAGTCAGGGGATTACGTTCAACTGCGGAGACATGTACCCCGCCTTTGTGAGCAAAAGCCGAACGTCCGACAAAAGGTGCGTGTTCATCCGGGGCAAGATTTACTACTTCACTAACAAAGCGACTCGCTTCTGTTAGTTGAGTAAGCTGGTGTTCTCCGATACAGCTATAACCCATCTTTAGTTGTAAGTTGGGGATTAAAGAACAAAGGTTGGCATTGCCGCAGCGTTCACCATATCCATTTATTGTTCCTTGTACCATTGTTGCCCCAGCCATGACAGCGGCTAGGGCATTTGCCACTGCCATATCACAATCATTATGAGTATGAATGCCAATTTGCGGAATTGTCTTTTGTCCTCCGTCCTTTGTCATTAGTTTTTGACAAATGACTGTTTGCACACTTTCGCTAACTTCGTGAGGCAATGTTCCGCCATTTGTATCACATAAAACTAACCATTCAGCACCTGCGGCGATCGCAGCCTCTAATGTCTGTAAAGCATAATCTCTGTTGTGTTTGTAGCCATCAAACCAATGTTCGGCATCGTAAATCACGCGTCGCCCATGTGAGCGAAAATACTCAATAGTATCGCGGATCATAGCTAAATTTTCTTCTAAAGTTGTCTTGAGACTTTCGGTAACGTGTAAATCCCAAGATTTGCCAAAAATTGTCACCCAGCGAGAACCCGCAGTTAAAATTGCTTGCAACATTGGTTCAGCCGCAGCCACAGTATGAGGACGACGCGTAGAACAAAATGCCACAATTTCTGATTGTTTAAGCGGATCTTCTTGGAGTTGCCAGAAAAATTGAACATCCTTCGGATTGGCACCAGGCCAACCGCCTTCAATAAAGGGAATTCCTAATTGGTCGAGTCTCTTGGCAATGCGTAGCTTGTCTTCAATAGACACCGATAGCCCTTCGCATTGAGTGCCATCCCGTAGCGTGGTGTCATAAAGCCAAATTTGAGGAGAAGAATTTGTGGTCATAAGACAAGATCATGCGAGACAACTGTAGAGGAAATGTGCCAATATACAACAAAACGCCGATTTGGTAACTTAAATATGCCCAAAGTACTAACTCAAAGTACGAAAAATACGTTTGTCTGCCGCTGCGTTCAATGCCGTGTTTAGTTAGATTAAGGCGTATCGGGAAAATTTGGGGTTTAAATTACGAAAAATTTTGTTGCAAAATGGTATTGACCTCTAAAACGGCGGTGCTAAAGCAAAGAACAGTCAGTTAGTAGTGATGGTGCTAGTGCGATTGATAAAGTGATGTATTGGCCGTGAATTAGCGTCACAAAAGCAGCGATCGCTTCCTTCCCATTCTCCTACAATAGACCTGCGTTTAGCCGCTCATGCAGAGGATTTTACGGATTATTGGATCAGGGCTATCGAATAGGAAAGGAAATCAAAAGGTTAGGTTACAAAGGAGAAAAACAATATGGGTAGATGGACACCGCTTATTCTCATGGGTGGAGGCTTGGCAATTTTATTGGGTACATTGCTAGGCATCAACTTTCCAATGGGTGGAGGACAACAAACTGCCAGTAATAATGCTCCTGGTGGCAAAACATCACGCGTTCTCCCAGCTAATATTAATGTTAATAGCACTGCCCCCAGTAGAGGTAGTCGTGGCTTAAGTGAAGACAGAGCCAGCACTCCTCAAGAAGATAATGCTCCCACAGAAGCTAGAGGCAGCAGAAGTGTTAGGCAAGAAAACCTGAATGCAAACACAACTGAACGCCGAACCAGCGTTGCTCAAAATACAACTCCCAGCGAATCATTTTCATCTCCTGACAATACAGATACAACAACTACCAGAGAAGTACAATCAACTGATACAACCACCAGTGATAACGAATCTACAAGAGAACCGATTCGCGCTTTGTGGTAGTGCGTGACTGGGTACTGGGGACGGATAAAAGATAAAAGATGAATTTTCATACTTCATACTTCATACTTTCCCCAATCCCTAGTCATTGGTTACAAGTTATTAGTTATAAGTTATGTAGTTGTGTACTAATGATCAATGGCTAATAACCAATGACTAATGACTAATGACTAGCGATGTTTTAATTATTGGTGGCGGTGTTATTGGCTTGGCGATCGCCGTCGAACTCAAATTGCGCGGGACAAATGTCACCGTGCTTTGTCGTGATTTCCAAGCTGCTGCTACCCATGCTGCTGCTGGCATGTTAGCACCAGATGCAGAAATTATCCAAGATGAGATCATGGGTAAATTATGCAGGCGATCGCGTGCCTTATATCCAGAATGGACACGCAAATTAGAAGATTTAACTGGCATAAATACTGGTTACTGGGCTTGTGGTATCCTTGCGCCTGTTTATCAACAACCAGAATCTGCTGCGGCTTGTGATTCACCTGCGTATTGGTTAGATCAAGCTGCCATTCATCAATATCAGCCAGGATTGGGAAATGATGTCGTTGGTGGCTGGTGGTATCCTGAAGATGCTCAAGTTGATAATCGGGCGTTAGCTCAAGCACTATGGACAGCTGCTAAATCCCTCGGTGTGGAAATTCAAGAAAACATCACAGTCGAAGGATTAATCCAACAGCAAGGACAAGTTATAGGTGTACAAACCAACACAGGCGTAATTCGCGCTAGTCACTATGTTTTAGCTGCGGGTGCTTGGTCTAGTGAATTGTTACCTTTGCCTGTGACTCCGCGCAAAGGGCAAATGCTGAGTGTCCGATTACCTGATTTTGTGCCGGAATTGCCCCTGAGACGAGTTTTATTTGGGGAAAATACTTACATTGTACCCAGGCGGAATCGTTCGATTATTTTGGGTGCGACTAGCGAAGATGTGGGTTTTACTCCCAATAACACTCCTGCGGGTATTCAATCTTTACTTCAGCAAGCTATTCGCCTATATCCACAATTACAAGATTATTCCATCCAAGAATTTTGGTGGGGTTTTCGTCCTGCGACTCCAGATGAATTACCTATTCTCGGCACTAGCCACTGTGAAAACTTAACTTTGGCTACAGGTCATTATCGTAACGGTATTTTACTCGCGCCTGTGACAGCAGCGTTAATTGCTGATTTAATCTGCGAACACAAATCTGATCCAATACTTGCCCATTTCCATTATTCTCGGTTTCACACCCAGCCATCTACCGCCCCTATGCTCACTCACTCTGCCAATTTTACCAACGGCCATCGCCCAGTTTTATCACCACTACCTAATTCCCCACTCCCAGACTCCCCACTTGTAATAGCAGGTAAAACCTTCCAATCCCGCTTGATGACGGGAACCGGCAAGTATCGTAGTATCGCAGAAATGCAGCAAAGCATTATTACTAGTGGTTGTCAAATTGTCACCGTCGCAGTCCGGCGAGTCCAAACTAAAACCCCCGGACATGAAGGTTTAGCAGAAGCACTGGATTGGTCAAAAATTTGGATGTTGCCGAATACTGCTGGTTGTCAAACCGCCGAAGAAGCGATTCGCGTTGCCCGTTTGGGTAGAGAAATGGCGAAATTGTTGGGGCAAGAAGATAATAATTTTGTGAAATTAGAAGTCATCCCCGATGCAAAATATTTACTACCAGATCCAATTGGAACGCTGCAAGCTGCTGAACAACTGGTAAAAGAGGGGTTTGCCGTATTACCGTATATTAATGCTGACCCGATGTTAGCCAAACGGTTAGAAGAAGCTGGCTGTGCAACAGTTATGCCTTTAGCATCACCTATTGGTTCAGGACAAGGGCTAAAAACCACAGCCAATATCCAAATCATTATTGAAAACGCTAAAGTACCGGTTGTGGTGGATGCAGGTATTGGTTCACCCTCAGAAGCGTCTCAAGCAATGGAAATAGGTGCAGATGCCTTATTGATTAATAGTGCGATCGCCCTAGCCCAAAATGCCCCAGCAATGGCGTATGCGATGAATTTGGCAACCGTCGCTGGTCGTTTGGCATACTTAGCTGGCAGAATGCCCATCAAATCTTATGCTAGTCCTAGTTCCCCTTTGACTGGGACAATCAATACTTAAGAACTTAAGCCTGTGTCAGAGATTTTGAGTTGAGACTGTCAATAGTCCAAGAAAAACTGAATTTTGGACTATTGACTATTGGCTGCTAATTGTTAAAACTGATTATTTTTTAAGACTTAATTTTAATTTTTTTGAAAATTCATTTATTTACTATTAATAAAAATATAAAAAAGAAACCTGCAAAATAGCATTTTATGCTTTATACATTTAGTTGCTAGGTTTCAATTCTAAAATCTAAAATCTAAAATTCAAAATGGTATCACCGATTATTACAGTATCGCTATTATCGGCTTTAGCAGTTGTTTCTCCTGCGGCTGAGACTAGCGAGCCTGCGGCATCTACTGCATCTACTACCCCAGCGATCGCTAACATTTTACCAGCAGATACACCATTGGTAGGCTTAGTCAATACCAAAGTAGATGCTTGGACAGCCTTAAATCGTTTTTATTTATTTGAAAGAGCCTTTACCGCAGCCTCTAAATATTTACCGCCTTCTTTTAAACTTAGCTATGTCCGCGAGATTGAGTCTTTGCTAGGTGATCAAGTCGCATTTGCTTTTTTGCCCAAGGTTGAAGGTACAGCCGCAACCATAGATAATAATTTTGTGATGCTGGCTCCTATCAAGGATGAGTCACGCATCCAGCCTTTTTTAGACTTACTTAAAAATGGTGATCCAAAACGGGTAAAGGTTACGGAGTATAAAGGCATTACGATTGTAGAAGTGCAACCTCCAGAACAACCAAAATCAACACCCACGCCAGAAACACCAGAATTACCTGAATCAAATTCAGCACCCAAATTACCAGAATTACCCCCAGAGCCTGCAAATACACCTAAGATTCAACGCAAATCACAACTCAAGCAGGTTCGTTCTCAGAAAAAATCAAACTTAGCGGCTATACCGCCGATTTTAGGTAATCCAGATTGGTTAAAAACAAGACCAAGAGGAATTGCGATCGCTACTTTACCAGGTTACATTGTCACCGGGATTACGGCTAAACCCATTGAGCAAATTATTGATGCTGCTCAAGGAGAGAATAATCTCGCTCAAAATGCCCAATTCCAAGACACAATCAAAAATCCTCAGTATGCTAAATCTTTGTTTTCAATGTATGAAAATTTGGCAACTTTTGTGCCTTTAATTAACGATATTAGCAAAGATCCAAGCCTGCCTTTTCCTGTTCTTAGTGCTGATGCGATTAACCTTGATGAATTGAAAAACTTGGGTAGTGTCAATGGTTTTTTAACAGTAGAACCAGAAGGATTGCGTTTTCAAGCTACAGCCTATCGCCAAACTCCTAAATCAGAAAAAGATGAGTTTCAAACCGAACAGCCAGAAGCTATAGTATCAAGATTACCTGCTGCCACCTACTCTGCTGCCACTGGTCGCAATCTAAATCAGAAATGGCTAGTTTTAACCGAAGCTTTGAGTACAAAGCCACAACTCAAAGAATATCTCACCCAACTGCGGAGTTTTGTTTTTAATAGTACTAAACTTGATTTAGAAAAAGACATTCTCAATTGGATGAATGGTGATTATGCCTTCTTTCTGTTTCCTTCTAAAGGAGGATTATTAGGCTCAGTTCCTAACTTGAATTTAGGGATAGGTATGGCTTTAGAAACTAACAATCGAGCCGCTGCTGAAACTACTCTGAAGAAGTTAAATGAATTTATTACATCTTTCTCAACAGGAGAAGTTGTAGTGAATACTCACAATATTAAAGGTCAAAACATCACGAGTTGGGATGTAGGCGGAGAAGCTTCACAAAGTTTGTTGGCTTATAATTGGGTAGACGAAAAAACTGTTGTAATTACAACAGGATTTGGCGCAATACAAGATTTAGTACCACAGCCTTATATTCCGTTACCTTCAACTTATAATTTTAAAACTGCGACTAATTCTTTACCCCGTCCTAACTATGGATATTTTTATTTAAATGGGGGGTCTACTTTATCATGGATTTATGGATTTTTACCCAGTTTCTTTGATGATCAAAGTTTCAGACCTTGGAAACCAATTATTGGCTCAGTCTACAGTATTAGTGCTACAAGTGCTACCACATCAGATAAAGAACAATTCGATGTTTTAATGGTATTGGCTCCTAGTAGAAAGCCGATTAGTCCCACAATTAAAGAGTAATTAATTATCAGAGGCAGAAGACAGAAGGTTAGAGATTTCAAAATCTGAATTCTGCCTTCTGAATTTTTTGATAAATCAACCCAACCACTCAGGATTAAGTGCTGTACTGTCAAATTGACTAGTAGTTTTAAATAGTTCATATTGACCTTTCGCAGCAGCTTGACGAGTCCGATTTAGCAGTTCTTGGACTTGTGCTTGATTCATGGGTTGAAATGTTTTAGCTGCTTCAAAAGCTTGGTCTAAGATTTTCATGCTTTCAATGCCTGTAATCACGGTTGATGTTGGTAGATTCATGGCATAGTGTAAGCATTCTATGGGTTTAACTGTGTTGCTTTTGAGAATGTTTTGATCGCCCATTGATTTCATCCCCAATACACCAATTCCATCTTTGACTAGTCTGGGCAAAACTTGGCTCTCAAAACTGCGAAAATGAGCATCCATGACATTTAATGGCATTTGTACTGTATCAAAACGAAAGTTGTTTTGAGCA
Source organism: Nostoc cycadae WK-1 (assembly GCF_002897135.1). Taxonomy (NCBI): domain Bacteria; kingdom Bacillati; phylum Cyanobacteriota; class Cyanophyceae; order Nostocales; family Nostocaceae; genus Nostoc; species Nostoc cycadae. The sequence goes on from NZ_DF978429.1 coordinate 20,789, forward strand.
GCAACATCAAGCATTCTCAGGTGAACTAAGGGGTCTTTGTGACCAGTAAAGCCGATGTAGCGAATTTTGCCAGCTTTTTGGGCTTCTAGAACCGCCTCCATTGCGCCGCCAGGGGCAAAAATCCGGTCTGGGTCTTCCATCCGGATGATTTCATGATGTTGCAATAAGTCTATGCGATCGCTCTGTAATCTTTTTAAAGAATCATTAATTTGCTTGGCCGCAGCTTCTTTTGTACGACCATCAATTTTGGTCATGAGAAAAACTTTTTGCCGATAACCATCCCGGAGTGCTTTACCCATACGGATTTCACTCCCACCGTTGTGATAGTCCCAGCTATTATCCATAAAGTTGATACCGCGATCAATAGCTGTACGGATCAGCCGAATTCCTTCTTCCTCATCTTTTGGTCTACCAATGTGGTGTCCACCCAAACCAATTACCGATACTCTTTCCCCAGTGCGTCCTAATTGCCGATAGATCATTTCGCCTGTTTTGGTCTGATTAGGCTGATTTTGGGCTAAAGCTTGTTTAGAAAGTCCGGTTGAAGCTGCTAGTCCGACTGTTCCTAAACCTGAAGCAGAAGCTATCTTCAGTAAATCTCGTCTGCTAATCTCCACAAGTGAATCCTTAAAATCAAACTATGACATCCTCATAGCTTTGCACTGGCGAAAGTCGACTGCATCTAACTGTTGAAGGAGAAGAGTATTGATGGAGAGGTATATTAAGTCACTTGTTGGGAATAGAAAGTAGGGACTGGGAAAAGAGTGCTAAAGACTATTTTTAGCTTTATTTAGTCTGAAAAATATTTTGTACCATGACTTTATCTGTACTCTCGGCAGCTTTATCCAACTCTGCTATTTCTGCTGCGTCGAGTTTCCAACCTAAAGCGCCAATATTCTCTTGCGCTTGGGTGAGGGATTTTGCACCGGGGATGGGAATAGTACCTTTACAGATACACCAGTTAATGGCTACCTGTGACATAGTTTTATGGCGTGATTGCGCTATTTCTTTTAAGGATGTTAACAGCGATCGCACTCCTGGTAATAACTGTCTAAATAACAACCCGCGAATACCTTGGGGAAAAGTTCCTTTTTCGGAATACTTACCTGTTAATATCCCCAAAGCTAAAGGGCTGTAAGCAATTAATTTAATACCTAATTCATCACAAACATCTTTTAATCCTAGTTGCGTCACCGGATAAGTAGACAGCAAAGAATACTGGACTTGTAAGGTAGAAATCGGTACACCTCGTTCCGCAAATCGTTGATGCACCATTTTCAACCGTTGCGGCCCATAATTTGATAAACCAACACCTTTAACTAAACCTTGTTCGTAAAGGTCAGCTAAACCATTTAATAGGCCTTTTTCTTGCCAAGGTGCATAATTGGCTGTAGACCAGTGCATCTGCACTAAATCGACATTTTTACCCAAGCGCTTGGCGGAAGACTGACAAGCTTTAATCATGGACTGGCGCGTCCATCGCCAAGGGTAAGCAGCCAGTTTTGTCGCAATGCAAATGTTTTCCTGATTTAAACCCTGATATGCTTGGGAAAATTTTCCTAAAAGTAATTCACTACGCCCATTCAATCGGCCAGTACCGTAAGAATCACCTGTGTCAAATAAGGTCACGCCATTACTCACGCACAAGTCAAACACGGCTTGCAATTGGTCGTCCATACTTTCGCTGTATCCCCACAAGAGTTGGTTTCCCCAAGCCCAAGTTCCGCAACCCATAGTTGGTAGGGATAGTTCTCGACTGATTTGCATTTTGATTGTCAATCACGCACCATCTGTATTATCCGCATACATCGCCCTTTAATTTCATCCTGAGTGCTGAGTGCTAAGTTGAGTAAACATCTTTTCCTGCCCCCTGCCTCCTTTCAAGCCAAGTGCATAAACACAAGTTTTAGTAATTCAGCACGGGTAAATGGTTTAGTTAAATAACCAGAGGCTCCGACTAATCGGGCTTTGACTTTATCAACAAGTCCTTTATTACCTGTGACAAAAATAATCGGAGTGTGTTTAAAGAAAGAATTATTCCGAATGATTTTGCATAATTCGTAGCCATCAATTCCAGCCATGTTGAGGTCTAACAAAATTAAGTCTGGTTTATGGCGAATAATCGACATAACCGCTTTAAGTGGATCATCAATTGTCACTACAGAAAAATTCTCACTTTCCAAAAACCGACTAATTTCTTTGAGAATTGTTGGGCTATCATCAACAGAAATGATTTTATAAGTCTTTTTGATAGTTACGGTATTATTCGTTACTATTTCAGGTGCATAATTTATGGTATTTAGTATTGTTAATTCCTGAAGATTTTGGCTTGACAGTGTAGATGTTTGTGGCGATCGCACTACAAGTGGAAAATCTTCTACAGCCAGAGCCGTCTCCGGTTCAGCATTACGGTTACTGGGTTCTACTACCGTATCTATGAATTGTTTGTTGAGTAACGCTGTTGTATATCGAGAAGATGTTGTGGCTTCTGGCTTATACTTAGGTAACTGATCAAATGGTGGATCTGGTTCGTGCATAATTACCCCACCTTGCACAATGTGAGGGTATAAATTTTGAATCAGTTGCATTTCATCTTGATTCATAATTACAGCCAGATGACGTAGGCTAAAACCTTTCATCCAATTAGTTAATTCTGGCGGTAGTTTTGGGAAATTCTTGCTGGGTAACTTACTGTTAATTAACAGATAAGGACGCTGGTAAGGTGAAGAAATTTGGGGAGTGAAAGATTGCCAATTTTGTATGCGAATTTGGCAAATTTCCAGAGTTTTTTCCACATCCAGCCGACAAATTTTTGTCAGTGTTTGGGTTGCATCACTTAAAGCATAAGTACCTGTTTTCACTAACAAAAATGATTCAATAACTTCTTTGACCAATTCTTGAATCAAGATTGTAGCTTGTGCATTATCCAGATAACCTTCGTTGACTAGCCAATGAATTGCTTGGTAATCAGCAGGTTGAGTTGATAAATCACTGCTATCAGCAATGTCATAATTTAACAACTCTTGTTCAAAAGTCATACGTAATTGTACGCGGGTTGCGCTACTGAGCAAATTGAGGCGGCGCAGATGACGTTCTAGCCTATCAAAAGGTTCAACAGAGTTTGTCGCATAAGTTATAGCTCCCTGTTCTACATAAATCAACCAAGTAACTAAGTTACTAAAGGCTTGTAAACAAGTAGTGTCAATACCATTAGATAGTTGTTTTAATAAACTATAAGGACGTAACACTGTAAATGTACCGAAATTAGGCATTTTAAAAAATTGTTTTAGAGAATTATACAGAATTTATGTAAATTTGGATGCTTATTTATGTTTTACTTTATTAGTTTTAATATGTCTCCAAGAAAATTATTTTCTCGAAGAAGAATATAAATCTATATTCAAGGTTATGGAAATCATCGCTATTACTCACTGAACTTGATGCGCTGCTCAGATAGAAAGACAATACCCATAACATAAGTTTCATTACTATGTCTGAGTATAAGCGCTGAAGTTAGTATTTTTACTCAGTCAACAATCCAAGCTGTAGCTGCGCCAATATCTACACACAAAATTCTTTCAGGAGTATCAACTACAGACATAACTTAAGAAACTGCCAAAGCAAAAATATCAAGTTTTATTTTGATATAAAGTTCCTCGACCAACCTAGATTCAAGATTAGAGAAATACATCCCTCAAAAGATAGATAATTCATTTCTCAGAAATACTGAAGAAAATGAAAAAACAATAAAAATTTTACTTGTGCAACTCAGTATGATGGCGAAAAGGGAGTTTAAATGTTTTCTGAATGATGAACTTGGATGAATTAACACTTTTGTTTGGCACAAAAATGATATATTCCACACGAAATCTTTAAACTTTTATCTAGGCAAATTTTGATGTTTATTATACTCTGCCACTTGCCCTTTATAAGACTTTGTCGTTCCGTGAATGCAGGAAATATGAACTCCTCGTAAATTTTTGGTCTCTCAGGCGGAACTTGATGAAAACTTTATTAAATGTGTAGAGAATTTAGGGAAAAGTATTTGTTTAATAGTTATATGAAGACTCAGCAGGCGATCGCCAAAAATTTAGTTATTCCCTTTTAGGCTCCGGAAACTTAACTATATACTTTGAACAAAGGAAAATAAAGCTTTGGACTATAACATAACACAAAAAGTTATGCAAGATACATTAACCCTGGATGAAGTAGTAGAATTTGCGGAAAACCCCGAACCCCGTTGTCCTTGCGTATTATTACTAGATACATCTGGCTCAATGCAAGGTGAAGCCATCGAAGCATTAAATCAAGGTTTGCTGAGTTTGAAAGATGAATTAGTCAAAAATTCCTTAGCAGCGCGACGCGTTGAAGTAGCAATTGTTACTTTTGATAGCCAAGTAAATGTAATACAAGACTTTGTGACAGCGGATCTATTTAACCCCCCAATTTTGACAGCCCAAGGACTCACCAGTATGGGCGCAGGAATTCATAAAGCCTTAGACATGGTACAAGAGCGCAAATCCTTGTATCGTGCTAATGGCATTGCCTATTATCGTCCGTGGGTATTCATGATTACCGATGGCGAACCTCAAGGTGAACAAGAGCATCTAGTAGCCCAAGCCGCACAGCGAGTTCAAGGCGACGAAGCCAATAAGCGCGTAGCCTTTTTCTCAGTTGGTGTGGAAAATGCCAACATGACAACCCTAAATCAGTTAGCTGTGCGGACACCACTCAAACTGCGAGGACTTAACTTCGTGGAAATGTTTATGTGGCTGTCAGCGAGTATGGCGGCTGTTTCCCACTCCCAAGTAGATGAACAAGTAGCACTACCGCCAATTGGCTGGGGTTCCATTTAATCGCGCGATCGCGATTTAATACTTACACAGCCAGCCCAGACAAAGAATCTATGAACACATCAAAACAGATTGATCATTGGCGGGTAGTCGCCGCATCTGTATGTGGTACCAGCCACATCAGAAACAAGCAGCTGTGTCAGGATGCTCACAACTGGCAGTTATTGCCAGACAATATATTAGTAGCCGCAGCAGCCGATGGCGCAGGTTCTGCCAGTCAGGGGAAAATTGGCGCAATGGTAGCCACCGAAGCAGCTGTAGAACATTTATCTATTAAAGAAGTCTCGCGCGCTTTTTTAGCTGATGACTTGGTTGTGCAATCTTTGTTAAGTGATGCCTTGCTGGCTGCCAAAAAAGCAGTAGAAACAGAAGCCGCAGCCTGTAACCAACAGCCTCAAGATTTGGCAACTACCTTAATAATCACCATCGCTACACCAGAAATGGTAGCAGCAGCCCAAATCGGTGACGGTATGGCAGTCGCCAAGAATCGTCAAGGAAATTTAATTGCGCTAACTATACCCAATAACGGAGAATATATCAACGAAACGACTTTCTTGACTTCCTTGGATGCTATAGATACAGCACAAATGAGATTATGGCGTGAAGAAATAGTCAATGTTGGTATCCTCACCGATGGACTACAAATGCTGGCTTTAAACATGGTTGTTGGCGAACCTCACAAACCCTTCTTTTTTCCTTTGTTTGACTTTATCGAAAACGCTGAGGATAAAACATTAGCTAAAGAGCAACTGGTGAGGTTTTTAGGTTCGGATCGGATTACACAACGTACCGATGATGATTTAACACTAATTATTGCTGCCTTCAACCGCACATAAACAAGGATTCTGCAAGTTCGGTCTTTTTATATAACCCCCGTTAACTGTGACTTAAACATGAAGGTACTACGTTGTCTTCCCCAGCCAGAAATTATCAACCTCAGCGTTAGCTTAGGACGAGGTGGTGAAGCCTGTATTTATGCAGTGCCATCCGATGGCGAATTAGTGGCTAAGGTTTATCACAAACCCACAGCCAATCACGCTAAAAAACTGCAAGCGATGCTGGCTAACCCACCAGAAAACCCCACAGCTAACTTGGGGCATATTTCCATTGCTTGGCCACAAGAGCTAATCAAAACGGCAGATGGGAGCAAAAGCGTTATTGGTTTCATCATGCCTCGAATTCGGGGAATGCGACCAATCATCGATTTTTACAACCCTAGAACCCGTCGCCAACACTGCCCTTTATTTAACTATCAATACTTAGTTCGCACAGCGCGTAATTTAGCGGCAGCTTTTGCGGCTCTGCATAGTAGTGGTTATTGCGTGGGTGATGTCAACGAGTCCAACATCTTAGTCAGCGACACTGCACTGGTGAGTTTGGTAGATACTGACTCTTTCCAAGTGCCAGATTTAAAAAACAATCTTGTTTACCGATGTGGTGTGGGTAAAGCTGAGTTTACTCCACCAGAATTGCAAAATAAAGTCTTTGCCCAACACGATCGCGCAATTACTCACGATGTGTTTGGCTTGGCAGTGATCATCTTCCAATTATTAATGGAAGGTACACATCCTTTTTCTGGGATTTTTCAAGGTACTGCCGAACCACCAGCTTACGAAGTCCGCATCGCCGCCGGACATTTCACCTACAGCCAACACCGTCAAGTTCCTTACCTGCCAACTCCCATTGCACCCCCTTGGGAAATGCTACATCCTAGCTTGCAGGAATTATTTGTCCAGTGTTTTGAAGCCGGACACAAAAATCCCCAGTTACGTCCAAATGCCCAAACTTGGCTATCTGCCCTCACTGAAGCCGAAGATGCCCTGATTACTTGCACCACCAATCCCCAGCATCGCTACAGCAATCACCTGCACAGCTGCCCTTGGTGTGAGCGTTCTTTGCGCTTAGGCGGACGTGATCCTTTTCCATCACAGCGGGCAATTGAAAATAAAGAACATCTTAGACCACGTACCATTCCCACAAGGCGTTATAATCAGCCTGCACGCATACCACAGCCTGCCATGTCATTTGCCCGTGCAAATTCTTGGCAACCAAACAATCAGCCAAGCTATTTTCCTTATCAGCGGCGCAAGATATCAAAACTTTACCCCATAGTTTTGGGTTGTCTGGGTTTGGGGATGTTGGGTTATTTAGATGTAATGGTGAAATTCACCCGTCCATTTGTGTCGCAGAATGCCTATACTCAACAGACCTTGATGGCAAATTCTAAACCTAGTCATCAAGCTCTTCAGTTTGCCGATTATTATAAACAAGGCCACGCTGCCTACCAAGTGCGCGACTACAAGCAAGCAGTCGAAAGCTTTACGAAAGCCATCCAAGAAGAACCAAAATACGCCAAATCTTTTATCAACCGAGGTAATGCTCGTTACAATCTCAAAGATTACGAAGGGGCATTAGCAGACTATTCCAAAGCGTTGCAAATTAATCCGCAGGAAGTCAAAGCCTTAGTTAATCGCGGTAACGCTCGTTATATGCTGGCTGAGTATAGCAATGATCCAGATCGAGAATATCATTTAGCGATCGCAGATTTTAATAATGCCATCCGCCTCAACATTAAAGAAGCCGAAGCTTATATCAGAAGAGGTATTGTTCGGGCGCAGATAGCTAAGTATAGTGGTGAATCCCTCAAAGAGTTCCAAGAAGCTATAGGAGATTTCTCAGAAGCGATTAAACTCAACGCCTCCAAAGCCGAAGCTTATTTTCAGCGGGGTTCGGTATATTATCAAATGGCTCAATATAGTACCGACTACGCTCAACAATACCAAAAAGCGATCGCCGACTTTGACCAAGCATTACAACTGAACGAAAAATTGGCAAAAGTCTATCTCAAACGCGGTATGGTACGCTATGAAATCGCCCAATACGGCGGTAAAGAAGCGGCAAAAAATAACCACGCAGCCGTCGAAGATTTACAATTAGCCGCCAAACTCGCCTTAGAACAAGAAGATACAGAAAACTACCAGCAAGCACTTAGCAGTATGTGCGTCATCATCGAAAGTCAATGTAATGCTTTACTGCAAAGTTCTACTACTTGGGATAATGTCGGAACAAATTAAAGAGTTGTCAATAGTCAACAGTATCTCTTGATTATTTAACAATTAGATACCCGACTTCTTGAAGAAGTCGGGTATCTGAGCCTCTATATTTTCACGAAATAATCTTTATACAAGTAAATTTGGTTACTAATAAATTAGTAACCAATTATTGTATTACTATAATTAAACGTCAGTAATATCAGGGTTATAAAATATAATCCTGATGATTTAATTGGTAACATTTATATTTATTTAAGTGATAATATTTTACGTGTAAAAATTATTCATAAACCTTTCACACACAAAAGATTTTAATTTACTTTCCCTTCATACAAGTAGCAAAAATTATAGTTAGATTATTTACGGAGAAAAACAGAGCGAAACGATTTTTCTCAAACCAAGTGCATCCTCTTCATCTCAAGCAATTCTAAATAATAATTCCCTACAAATCTCCGAGGTAATTACATGAAAGCGGTGATTTTGGCTGGTGGACTTGGTACACGCCTCAGTGAAGAAACCAGTATCAAGCCCAAGCCGATGGTTGAAATTGGTGGTAAGCCAATTCTGTGGCACATCATGAAAACTTATTCTGCCCACGGCATTAATGATTTTATTATTTGTTGTGGTTACAAAGGTTACGTCATTAAAGAGTATTTTGCTAACTACTTTTTATACATGTCAGATGTAACTTTTGACATGCGTTTTAATCAAATGAATGTGCATTCTGGCTATGCAGAACCTTGGCGTGTCACTTTAGTGAATACAGGTGATAAAACCATGACTGGGGGACGCTTAAAACGAGTTGTTGAACATGTAGGAAATGATACTTTCTGCTTTACTTATGGTGATGGCGTTAGTAATGTAAATATCACCGAGCTAATTAAATTTCACCAACAGCAAAAGACATTAGCCACACTCACAGCCGTACAACCAGCCGGACGTTTTGGTGCTATTTCCTTAGAGCAAGAGCAAACTAAAATTACTAGCTTCCGGGAAAAACGTGATGGTGATGGTGCTTGGGTCAATGGTGGTTATTTTATTCTAGAACCAGAAGTTATTGATTTAATAGCGGATGACACCACAATTTGGGAGAAAGAACCATTAGAAAAGCTGGCTGACATGGAACAGTTATCGGCTTTTAGACACAATGGTTTTTGGCAACCAATGGATACCTTACGCGATAAAAATTATCTCGAAGATCTATGGCAAAGTGGTAAAGCTCCTTGGCAAGTATGGTAATAAAAGTAGGAAGTATGAAGTCTGAAGTATGAAATTTCATCCTCAAGCTTCTACTTTCAGCTTTTTGACAAATGACAAATGACAAATGACAAATGATATGTACGATTTTGCTATTGTCGGCGGTGGAATAGTAGGCTTATCAACAGCGATGTCCTTGGGTAAACGCTATCCACAAGCACGCATTCTAGTATTAGAAAAAGAAAGCAACTGGGCATTTCACCAAACCGGCAATAATAGTGGTGTAATTCACTCTGGCATTTATTACAAACCAGGGAGTTTTAAAGCTAAATTTTGCCGAGATGGTAGTCGCTCAATGGTGGAATTCTGCCAAGAGCATGGAATTGACCATGAAATCTGCGGTAAAGTCATTGTTGCTACCGATGAACAAGAAATACCACGCTTAGAAAATCTCTACAAACGCGGCTTAGAAAATAATCTAACAGTCCAGAAAATCAGCCCAGAAGAAGTAAAAGAAATTGAACCTCATGTTAGTTGTGTAGCTGGCATTCGAGTATTTTCAACTGGTATTGTTAATTACAAGCAAGTTTGTTTAAAATACGCCCAATTAATTCAACAGCAAGGTGGAGATTTACGGCTCAATACCAAAGTATTGAAAATCGCTGCCAGTGGTAACAATCAGGTATTAGAAACTAATAACGGTAACTTTGAAAGCAAATTTGTGATCAATTGTGCCGGATTGCATAGCGATCGCATTGCTAAGTTAGGTGGAGTAGAACCCAAAGCCAAAATCGTACCTTTCCGGGGCGAATATTACGAACTCACCCCCGAAAAACGCTATTTGGTCAAAACCCTGATTTATCCAGTGCCTAACCCCGATTTCCCCTTCCTCGGCGTTCACTTTACCAAAATGATTGATGGTACAGTCCATGCTGGGCCGAACGCTGTTCTCAGCCTCAAGCGGGAAGGTTACAAAAAAACCGACTTCGACTTGAGAGATTTTGCAGAGGTGATGACTTATCCCGGTTTCTGGAAACTCGCAGCTAAACATGCTGATGAAGGTATTCAAGAAATCATTCGTTCCTTTAGCAAAGCAGCATTTGTCAAAAGTTTGCAAAAATTAATTCCCGAAGTCCAAGCCGAAGATTTAGTTCCCACCCATGCGGGAGTTCGCGCCCAAGCTTTAATGGATGACGGCAAACTAGTAGATGACTTTTTGATCATTTCTGGTCAAAACTCCATCCATGTCTGCAATGCACCCTCACCAGCAGCCACATCTTCTTTAGAAATTGGCAAAGCGATCGCCTCTCAAGTTCCCCAGCAGTCCCATCTTGAAACTGTAGTTATTAGCTAAGTATTGGGAGTAGGGAGAGGTGTAAAGACAATATCATCTCTTAAATCTCTTGTCGGGTGGGCATTTTGTCTACCCGAAAAACACACCCCACAAAAATAATCAACCCCAAATTCAGAATTCTGAATTTTTTGGAAGCAATTTTATAGGAATTCCCCACAATGAAAATATTAGTCACCGGAACAGAAGGCTACCTAGGTTCTTTATTGCCTCCTCTGTTAATTGAACGTGGACATGAAGTAATTGGTGTTGATACAGGCTTTTATAAAGTTGGTTGGTTGTACAACGGTACAGACATTACAGCCAAAACCCTCAACAAAGATATCCGCCACATCACCCCCGAAGATTTAGAAGGTGTAGAAGCAATAGTTCACATGGCGGAACTTTCCAACGACCCCACAGGACAATTAGCACCAAATATCACCTACGAAATCAATCATTTAGGTTCTGTACGCCTCGCTAACTTAGCCAAAACAATGGGCGTGCGACGCTTCGTCTATATGTCTTCGTGTAGTGTTTATGGTGTCGCCACCGAAGGCGATGTGACAGAACAATCTCTTGTGAATCCTCAAACCGCTTACGCCGAATGTAAAACTCTCGTAGAACGAGATATTACACCCCTTGCGGATGATGATTTTTCACCTACATTCATGCGGAATGCTACAGCCTTTGGTGCTTCCCCCAGAATGCGATTTGATATCGTGTTGAACAACCTCGCTGGGTTAGCTTGGACAAGCAAAGAAATCAAAATGATCAGTGATGGTACACCTTGGCGGCCATTAGTTCATGCACTAGATATTTGTAAAGCTATTGTTTGCGCTTTAGAAGCACCGCGTGACATCGTACACAATCAAGTCTTTAATGTTGGCGATACTGCTAATAACTATCGAGTTAAAGAAATTGCCGAAATTATTGCTGATACTTTCCCAGGCTGTAAATTAAACTTTGGGCAAAATGGCGCAGATAACCGTAGCTATCGTGTATCATTCGAAAAAATTAACAGCATTTTACCTGGATTCAAATGTGATTGGAATGCTCAACTAGGCGCACAACAATTGTTTAAATTATTCAGTCAAATTGATATGACTGAAGACACCTTCTTATTTAGAGGTTTTACTCGCTTAAAGCAGCTAGAGTATCTCATCCGTACTGAACAAATCGACAAAGATTTCTTCTGGAATCTCCAATAGCTTCCCTATTAGATTTTTAGCAGCTTAATAGAGCCTTCCAAATCAAAATTTTGATTTGGAAGCCTCTAATATAACTAACTTTCCTATTAATTGCTTAGTATGAAAAAACTACTGACTATTGCTATTCCTACATTCAATCGGGCTGAATTTCTAGACCAACAACTCAATTGGGTCGCTAAAGCGATTAAAGGTTATGAATCTGAATGCGAAATTATTATTTCTGATAACTGTTCCACAGACAATACTCAAGAAATAATTAAGAAATGGGAATTAATTTTATCACCAATTAGCTTCAAGAATAATAGAAATATTGAAAATATTGGTGTAATGAGGAATATAGCTTATTGTTTCCAGGCTTCTACAACTCAATATGTCTGGGTGATTGGAGATGATGACCCTATAGAAGAAAGGGCTTTAAGTTATGTAATTAATAATTTAAAACAATTTTCAGATTTGGCATTATTAATTCTGAATTTTTCTTGGTTCTATGTCAAAACTAATCAACTAATACCCGAACCATGTTTTACTGTTGAAAATGAAGATGTCAAGTCTGATGGTAAAGCTGTAATAGAAAAATGCTTACAAGGAAATTTTGCTGGTTTAGCATTTATGACTGCTCAAATATACAGAACTCAAGCAGTACAAGAAGCTATTAATCAATGGTCTTATAGTGTGAATAACAGAGAAGCACAAGTATATTGGACTTCATTTTGTGCTACTCAGGGAAGCGTAAAAATTACCAAAGATGTTTATTTAAAATATGCTTGCGGAATGAACTCTGCACCTGATGAGAAATTATGGTTTAGGATGCGTTACTTAGATTTACCTACAGTTTATATCAAATTAAAAGAAATAGGTTATCAACAAAACTTTTGTGGAAATCTAATTAAAAAACACTTTGCAGAAAATAATTGGAAAGTCATTTTAGGAGCTTTAAAACGCTGGCCAGTGATGACACTCAATATCATTATTCCCTATTTCATTTTAGTAGGAGTTTGCCATTGGCAGACTCGGTAGTTTTCCCCAAGTTAGTAAATAAACGCGATTTAGCAACGACTTCATAATTTTTGTGAGGACTAATGGATAAATTATTAACAATTGCCATACCTACTTATAATCGTGCTGAATTACTTAACAAACAGTTGTCTTGGTTAGCAAATGCCATTCAAGGCTTTGAGTCTGATTGTGAAATTTTAGTTTCAGATAACTGTTCTACAGATCATACTCAAGCTGTGATTCAAAAATGGCAGGCAAAACTGAGTAATATCACTTTTAGGTCTAATAGAAATTCTGAAAACTTAGGCGTAATGAGAAATATTATGTATTGCCTAAGTTCTGCTACAACTAAATATGTTTGGACAATTGGCGATGATGATCCAATTCAAGATAGAACTATTCCTTACATTATTCATAAGCTCCAACACAATGAAGATTTAGGCTTATTATTTCTCAACTTTTCTGGACGTAATAAAATTACTGGTGAACCAGTACATCCGCCAACAATTGTTGGGAACCGCTGGTTTGATGCTGATGCAGAAGATGGCTGTGGAAATAGTCAAGCCATATTTGAACATTGCTTTGCTAAAAGTGTTGGCGCAGTTATTTTTCTTACCGCTAGTGTTTACCGCAGCGATTTAATCAAACGTGCTTTGCAAAATTGGCCAGATGCGGCGAGTAACTGGATATCGTTAGCATATTTAGCGGGTTATTGTGCTGCACACGGCAAAATAATTGTCACCAAAGAGACTTATTTAGAATGTATTGTGGGTGTGAGTTATTGGCAGAAAGAGCCAAAATCTGCTCTGTTAATGCAGTATAAACACATTCCTGAAGTAATTTTGAAATTAGAAGAATCTGGATATTCTAAGCAATTTTGTCGACGGATGCTGTTACAAAATGGCAAGGAAGTTAATTTAAAAGTATTCTTAGGTGCTTTAAGAAGATGGCCTGTATCTGCTATTAAGGTAGCGATTCCATTTGTGGCGTTAGTGAGTCTTTCTGCTTTTGATGTAATGGCGTTAAAAGACTTGAAACTTGCTGAAGCTAACGAACCAACACCGCAAGAATTACGAACAGCAAATAACAGGCGATCGCACCTAAAATCAATTATTAAAACCAAGTAATCATCTTATGCTAAACATACTTAAAGGCAAAATGGCAACACTAAACTCAGAGTTGGCTTATAGAATAAAACTCTGGCAGTATGCCCCTAATTTACCTCCACTAGAAACAGGCGATCGCAAAATTGTCGAAACACTAAAACGAGAAGGTGCTTATGTAACCACACTCGCCGATTTAGGCTTACCATCCACTCAAGAAATGTTACAAGCTGCTGATCAACAATTAAGCAGAATGTCAGATGTTCATAACTCTCATTTGAATGAGAGACTACCACAAATTTATACAGTCACAAATTTACCAGAATTTTATCAATGGGGAAGTAATAACAGACTATTAAAGATAATTGAAAATTATTTAGGTTTACCTGTTGCTTTTCACGGTGTACATTTACGCAAAGACTTTCCCAATGCACACCAATTTGGCACATTATTGTGGCATAAAGATTCCGAAGACCGCAAAATAGTTAAGGTAATTATTTATCTCCATGATGTTGAGAAAAAGCACGGGCCATTTGAGTATATTCCTTTAAATTTAACATCTTTCCCTCATTTAAATTCCTATAGAATTGACCACAAGTTGCGTCAGTCTGGTTACTTAGGAATTAATGATGAACAAGTAGAAAAAATTATTCCCCAATCAGCTTGGAAATCTTGTACAGGGAAAGCCGGTACAGTTTTGATTGCAGATCCTAGAACTGCTTTACATCACGGTACTATCCGCACCGAAGCAAGGTCAGCACTATTTTTTGTTTATACAACTAACTCACCCAAACGACCAGAACTTTGCACTCAATATTGGAATGACACTTTTCCCAAGCCAGAGATGCTGCAAGAAATTGCTTAATGTTACGTAATATCACTTCAGTAATTGAGGAAATAAATTCCTAACTTTCGACTTACAATGTTCGACATCATAAACTTATGCTAAAAACAATTAAATACAAAATATTTTCCCTATTCTCCGACTTAGTTTTTCACCTCAAACGTTGGCAACATACTAAAAATTTACCAGCATTAGAATCCCGCGATCGCATAATCATCGAGACTCTCAAACGAGACGGTGTTTATGCGACAACCTTGGCAGATTTAGGTTTAGATTTTAGTGCTGAACTACTCAAAGCTGCTAATTATCAATTATCTCGGATACGAAATCCCAACAATGAACATTTAGCAGAAAAGTGGCCGCACATTACCACAGTTACGGGTTTGCCAGAATTTTATAATTGGGCAACCCAGAAAAGACTGCTAAGTATTATTGAAAATTATATTGGGGTTCCCATTACTTTTCATGGTGTACATTTACGCCAAGATTTTCCCAGCGATCATCAATTCGGCACCTTGTTATGGCATAGTGATGCTGAAGACCGCCGCTTGATCAAAATCTTTGTTTGTCTGCATAATGTAGAAGAAAAAACCGGGACTTTTGAATACATTCCCCGTTCTTTAACACCTTTATTTAGTCTGAAATATTGGCGACTTTATTACCATCTTTTCAAGTCAAGCTATATGGGGATTGATAATGAAATTGTCAAAAAAATCATACCTCAATCAGCTTGGAAATCTTGTCCAGGTCCAGCAGGTACAGTCATTTTTGTAGATACTAAAAATACCTTACATCATGGAACTGTACGCAGCGAAACACGCTCAACCCTGTTCTTTTGCTATACAGCTAATCCTCCCGAAAGACCAGAACTGTGTACACAATTTTGGGATGATACTCATCCTAAAGCTGAAGTGACTGTATCTGAAGTTGAAAAAACTCTGGTTCAACAAAGTAAGTCATAATTCAGAACTCGGAAGTTAGAAGTGATACCTGAGATTTTCAAAGGGTCAGAATTTACAATTAATCCAAGATAATTGATACTTAAATTTATGAATTTTTCCTGATTTTTTAAGTATTTTGAGTACTGATTTATAGCTCCTGAGTTCTGACACAATTAAACATTAATATTGAGGTAATTTATGATTTTTACCGCTACAAATCTCCAAGATGCTTACATTATTGACCTAGAAGAAAGAAGCGATCACCGTGGTTTTTTTGCCCGCTATTTCTGCGCTCAAGAGTTTGAAGCCCACGGTTTAAAGCCAACAGTAGCTCAATGTAACTTATCTTATAACTACAAAAAAGGCACTCTGCGGGGAATGCACTATCAAATCAAACCCGCAGCCGAAACAAAGTTAGTTCGCTGTACTAAAGGGGCAATTTATGACGTAATTATTGATATGCGTCCTGATTCTCCGACATTTTTATCTCATATTGGTGTTGAACTAACCGCAGATAATCGGCGAGCTTTGTATGTGCCAGAAA
Source organism: Nostoc cycadae WK-1 (assembly GCF_002897135.1). Taxonomy (NCBI): domain Bacteria; kingdom Bacillati; phylum Cyanobacteriota; class Cyanophyceae; order Nostocales; family Nostocaceae; genus Nostoc; species Nostoc cycadae. The sequence goes on from NZ_DF978429.1 coordinate 36,861, forward strand.
TGTTTGCCCACGGCTATCAAGCTCTCACCGATGATGCGGAAGTAATCTATCAAGTTGGTGAGTTTTATACACCAGGATATGAGCGTGGTCTACGCTATGATGATCCATTTTTTAACATTGAATGGCCTTTAGAAGCCACAGAAATTTCTGAAAAAGATTTAAATTGGCCTTTGTTGAGCATGATACCTGTAGGAGATACAGAAACAGTATCGGTAAGTGTATAGTTGGTGGTTTATTAACTACTGATAATGTGTCTGTTTAATATCTAAAAATAGCAATCAGAGGAATTTTATGATTATTATTGATAATGCTTTAAAAGCTCGTGCATCTGCTGGGAATCCTATCAAAGTAGGCATGATTGGTGCTGGCTTTATGGGGCGAGGTATTGCTAACCAAATCATTAATTCAGTACCAGGAATGGAGTTGGTAGCTATCTTCAACCGGAGTATTGATGGAGCTAAACGAGCTTATACAGAAGCTGGGATTGAAGATATTCAAGTTGTTAACACTGTTAGCGATTTAGAAGATGCGATCGCCAGCGGTAAATATGCTATCACTGAAGATGCCAAGTTAATCTGCCAATCGGAAAGCATTGAAGCAATTATTGAAGTGACTGGCGCAGTGGAATTTGGCGCTCATGTTGTCATGGAAGCGATCGCTCATCGCAAGCATGTCATTATGATGAATGCTGAACTCGATGGTACTGTTGGCTCTATCCTCAAAGTCTACGCTGACAAAGCTGGTGTGATCCTCAGCGCTTGCGATGGCGACCAGCCAGGGGTAGAAATGAATCTTTACCGCTTTGTCAAAAGCATCGGTCTAACACCATTACTGTGCGGTAACATCAAAGGGCTACAAGACCCCTATCGCAATCCCACAACCCAAGAAGGCTTTGCTAAACGTTGGGGACAAAAAGCCCACATGGTAACAAGCTTTGCTGATGGTAGCAAAATTTCCTTCGAGCAAGCGATCGTCGCTAACGCCACCGGAATGCAAGTCGCCAAGCGCGGAATGCTTGGCTATGACTTCGCAGGTCATGTTGATGAAATGACCAATATGTATGATATTGAACAACTCAAAGAATTAGGCGGAATTGTTGATTATGTAGTTGGCGCTAAACCCGGCCCTGGTGTATTTGTCTTCGCTACTCACGATGACCCCAAACAACGCCACTACCTCAACCTCTATAAATTAGGTGAAGGGCCTCTCTATAGCTTCTATACTCCTTATCACCTCTGCCATTTTGAAGTTCCCCTATCTGTGGCTCGTGCTGTCCTCTTCCGTGACGCTGTGATGGCTCCTATTGGTAAACCATTGGTAGATGTAGTCACAACTGCCAAAATCGATTTGCAAGCCGGAGAAACACTTGATGGTATTGGTTACTATATGACCTACGGTCAATGTGAAAATTCTCCCGTTGTTCAAGCTCAAAAACTATTACCAATGGGTTTAGCTGAAGGTTGTCGTTTAAAACGAGATATTCCTCGTGACCAAGTGCTGACTTACGACGATGTAGAGTTACCCGAAGGTAGACTTTGTGACCAACTCCGCGCTGAACAAAATGCTTATTTTGCTGCCGAAAAAGTTCTTGCATCTGTTGGGTAAGAGTTGGTTTTAATATCACTAGCATCAATCATTGTTAGGTAAAGAGATACCCAAATTATTAAATGATTTGGGTATCTGATACTATTTCTATATTAAGACGCACAGAAAAAACCCCACCGCCTGCGGCACCCTTACTAAGGGGAGGTTGGGAGGGGTGAAAATAATGTGCAGCTTCACAAAGAATTGGTATGAGCCTTTCTTTATTCAATTGAATCATTTGTGAACAATTAGATACCCGACTTCTTAGAGAAGTCGGGTATCTGAGCCTCTCAATTTTTACAAATTAAAATTTATTTTATATCTAAAGAAATATTTTTACTAAACAATGATTTTTAGCCAGGCTTAACTATTATAAATAATTTAATCAAGATAAAAAATGAGATAAATATTGCCAAAAAGTATTCTAATTAACTAACAACTTAATCCTAAAACTTTATAGTGCTAAACACGAAAGTTTTAGCGGTAATTGACTAAAATATTTATCTGACAAAATTTAGTAGCAGATTGAATAAAATCTATGAAAATTGCTCTCGTCCATGATTATTTAACTCAGCGTGGAGGGGCAGAGCGCGTATTTGAATTATTATGTAAGCGCTACCCCGAAGCCGATGTTTTTACTTCTTTATACGATCCACAAAAAACCATTGATTTAGGTGAGAGGATAGTCAACACAACTTTTTTACAAAAAATTCCGGGTGCGGCTAAATATTTTAGAATGATGGCACCTTTTTACTTTCCTGCCTTTCGGGCTTTGGATTTGCAAGACTACGATTTAATTATCAGCAGTAGCACTAGCTTTGCAAAAGCTGTACGCAAACGGTCTGATGCTCGCCATGTTTGTTTTTGTCATAATGTCACCCGTTTTTTGTGGGATACAGAAACATATTTGCGAGAATATGGAGATTATAGATATTTTGCGCCATTAATTGAACAAATTTTTCAGTTAATGCGGAATGTAGACCTGAAATATGCTCAGGAACCTGACCTTTACATTGCTAATTCCAGCGTTGTCGCTAAAAGAATTCAACAGATTTATGGCAAACCAGCAATTGTAGTTAACTATCCAATTGATACCAGTAACTTTGTTTATTCAGATACCAAAGAAGATTATTTTTTGGCATCTGCACGGATGATCAGTTATAAGCGACTAGATATAATCGTCGAAGCTTTTAATTGGTTGGGGTGGCGGTTATTAATCTCAGGTGATGGCCCGGAGCAAGCACGTTTAAAAGCCAAGGCATTAGATAATATTGAATTTTTAGGTCATGTGAGCGATCGCCAACGTAAAGACTTATTTTCTCAAGCTAAATCGGTGATTGTTGCCGCCTTAGAAGACTATGGATTAGTCCCTGTAGAAGCCAATGCTAGTGGTACACCAGTAATTGCCTACGGCGCTGGTGGCGTTTTAGATACCCAAATACATGGTATAACTGGAGTCTTTTTTAAAAGACAAACACCAGACTCTCTACAAGCTGCATTACTAGAGTCCGGACGCATCACTTGGAATTATGAAAATATTCGTAATCACGCAGTGAACAATTTTTCAGAACCAGTATTTTTCCAGAAGGTTGAGCAACTTATTGATCAAACTTGTATAACTCATTAATTATTTATCTGGCTTGTTAGTTGTTCGTGTAGCGTCTCGCAGAGAAGGATAATAAAAGTGGTTCAAACTAGTCTTAATCCCAGTGTAAATACAATTGCTGACACAGAGCCGGGTTATGGACAACTATTAGCAGTTTTTATTCGCAGGTTTCCTTGGTTTGTGGCAGTATTTGTAGCTTCAATTGCTATGGCAGCAATTATGACTGCTAAGACAAAGCCTACTTATAAAAGCTCAATGCAATTGCTGGTAGAGCCTAACTATCAAGGTAAAAAAGAAACAGGTGGAGTAGAAAATCAATTCACTGAATCTAATGTAGAGATAGATACAGCTACTCAGCTAAATCTCATGCAGAGTTCAGGACTGATTCAAAAGGCAGTTGATAAGCTTCGTCGAGAATATCCAGATATTACTGTAGGTGATGTTAAAGGCGCTTTGGTATTAAACCAATTAAAATCCAAAGAAGATAATGTCGCCACAAAAATTTTCCAAGTAGAATACACTGCTCAAGACCCCGTAAAGACACAAAAAGTGTTGACGGCTGTTCGGGAAGTTTATGTAGAATACAACAAACAACAGCAAGATGCGCGTCTGCAAAAAGGTCTGCAAATTATTCGGGAACAGTTGAGTAAGGCTAGTGAAGAGGTAAATGCAGCTGAGTCCAACCTGCAAAGATTCCGCCGCAACCAGAATTTAATTGATCCTGTGGCTCAAGCCAAAGCTCTAGAAGATGCTTTGAATAATGTTGAGCAAGAACGCCGTACAACTCGCGCTCAATATCAAGAGGCGATCGCCCGACAAAAATCTTTAGAAGAACAACTTAACCGTTCTCCCCAAAATGCTCTAGTGGCTTCTCGGTTGAGTCAGTCCACTCGCTATCAAGGCTTGCTCAACGAAATCCAAAAAACGGAACTTGCATTAGCTCAAGAACGCTTGCGCTTCACGGATGAAACTCCCAATGTGCAGAAATTGCAAGAACAATTGACTAGTCAAAAAGCTTTATTAGAACAAGAAGTAGGCCGGACTTTAGGTACAAAGTCATCTGGTGTCGTTGGTTCTAGAGATTCACTGTTAGAACAAGGACAGTTTGGCCAAATTGATTTGAACCTTGCTAGTTCATTAGTAGAAACTCAAACAACTATAGTTGCATTGAGCGCCCGCGATCAAACTTTGGCGCAAAAAGAAACTCAACTGCGGTTTGAAATTAAACGCTTCCCGCCTTTATTGGCTTATTACAATCGCATTCAACCACAGCTACAATTTAGCCGAGAAAGGTTAGAGCAACTGTTAAGAGCAGAACAACAATTACGTCAAGAACTGGCTAAAGGTGGATTTAATTGGGAAGTTGTGGAAGAACCCCACAATGGTGTGCAGTTAGGCCCCAACCTGCAACAAAATCTCTTATTAGGTGCTGTTGTGGGGTTAATGTTGGGCGGTATTGCTGCTTTCTTACGTGAAGCATCTGATGATGCTGTTCATACAACTGCTGAGTTAGAGAAGCAAGTAGCTTTACCTTTGTTGGGAACAACGCCCAAACTACCCCCAGCCAAAGCCAGAGATTCAATTATCAAGTTGCCTTTTGGTAAGCCAGAAACATCTGCACCTTGGACAATTCAGGTGCTACAGTCGCCACCACGTTGGGAATCGCTAGATTTAATTTATAAAAATATTGAACTTCTCAATACTGTATCTAGCTTAAAGTCTTTGATGATTACTTCGGCATTGCCTGATGAAGCTAAATCAGGTATGGCTTTAGGTTTGGCGATGAGTGCAGCGCGGTTACACAAACGAGTTCTACTGATTGATGCCAACTTACGCGATCCCAGTTTGCACGAACAGCTAAATCTGCCAAATGAGCAAGGACTATCAACTTTACTTAGTAGTGAAGTAACATTACCAAATCAGATTGGCATTCAATCTTTAGGTTCAGCCTACATCGATATTTTGACGGCGGGGCCAAAACCCACCGATCCGGCTCATCTGTTGAGTTCTCCTCGAATGATCCAACTGATGAGAACCTTTGAAGAGAATTATGATTTGGTACTGATAGATGCTCCACCAGTCTTAGGATTGGTAGACGCAATGTTAACAGCATCCTCTTGTCGGAGTGTGGTATTGGTAGCCAGTATGGGTGTTGTGACTCGCAACCAACTTGCTCAAGCTACAGGAATGTTGAGTAAGTTAAATCTGATTGGGGTTGTCGCTAATGGCGTTTCTAGCTCTGACAGTAGTTTTGTCCAGTATCCCAAAGAATATCGTTTGGCTTTGAAACAAGCAGTAGAAAAATAGGAAAAACGATACATTTTAGATATGTGCGATCGCTCTTTTGGTAGAGGCGATCGCACATATTTTTTTGCATATTTCTGCCTGGAGAAATGTCTTGATTAAACATTTTAACTGTTAAATTTAAATCATAATTATTCAGTAAAACTTAAGTATATTTATATCAACTTTATAATTATGATAATTAAGTCGCATGATTTTAAAGACTAAATAAAGAATCAAGTTCAGTATATAGTCATTTCTACAGACTCTTATATCCTAGAGATTAAAGCTCCTTCCAAGCAGCTAAAAGACAAAAGTGGACTAGTTTTCTTCGACTCAATAAATTAACAACCAAGGTAGACCAAATCCCTCAAACTTATCCAGCATGGAGCAAAAGATTAATTGGATGATTTATCTCTACATCTATCCAATATATTTGCTACCAAGAAAATAGCGAGTTTACCTGCAAAATTTCCCCCAATATTGATTGCTATCTACCTAGTTATTATCTTTGTAGTTTCGCCATCTTCAGAACCATAAAATTCTGCAAGATGAATACTTGAAGCATATTTTTCTTATCAGTCATCTACGAAGTTTTATAGCAATACAAGATTCAGATCAAAGTCTTTGGCATGAATCATCTTCGAGATCAGCAATTTACTATCGTACTAATCCAAAGACACATGACTAGCTCATTAGTTCGTACTCTACAGACTGCTTATAGTGAAACTCCGCAAAGTACCTCATACTGCACACTACAATGGCGGCGCGGTCAGTTGTTAGTCAAGTCCCCCGATAAACTGCAACAGCCATATTTACCAGCTTTAACAAACCAGCAATTATTAATAGATTGCTTAAAACATTCCCCGGTTAATTTGGTCAGTGTAGACCCTAAAATTGGTGAGCATTGGGTAAAGTTTTGGGCGGATGCTTGTAAAGAAGCTCATAAGCCGATGTTTCTTTACGGATCTTCAGAAAATTTACTGTTTAAACAAAATAGCCAACCTTGGGGATGGTTCCTGCGAATCATTGATTGGATTGCAGCTTTAGTTATGCTGTTATTACTAACTCCAGTCATAGTGGTATTGCTTGTCTTGATACAAATTAACTCACCTGAATCTTTATTTTCTGGTGAGTGGTATGTAGGAGAACGCGGTAAGCTCTTTCAAGCGATTAAATTCTCCACTAAAAGCAAGCGTAGCGTCACACCATTAGGTCGTTGGATGCGTCAATATGGTCTCGAAAATCTACCACAATTATTCAATATACTGCGGGGTGATATGAGTTTTATGCGGTCTCGGTGTTGGACTTTAGAAACAGCAGTCCGATTGAGTACAGAAGCACAAATGCAACTTAATCAATTACCTGTCATTACAAATTCGTGGTCAGTCCAGGCAGAATCAAACTTAATAATTAATAATTCATAATTACTAATTATTGACCGATATCTTCTCTATTTAGCTCAAAATCTTTCCCAGCAGTGCGGTAATTGATGACTTCATTTGCCGCACTTAAGCTAGAGCTAAAAAATCACAGAGCATCTATAGCAACCTGTAGGAATTAGGAAATATTTGTTCAAAAACTCATGCTTGTTAAACTAAAACAACAATTAAACAATTTATTTAAGGCTAGTAAATTCTGGCAAGAAAACTATCTAATATTGCGAGAATTTAAACATTTCCGCAAAGTTGCTATATTTGCTTTAGTATTTTCATTTTTAGCAGCAACATTTGAAGGTTTTAGTATTGGTTTTTTGCTTTCGTTTTTGCAAAATTTAACTAATCCCAATGCTAAACCTATTCAAACTGGTGTTGAGTGGTTTGATATTTGGATTTTAGCCGCCAATACTTCGGCAATTAATAGGCTATATCGGATATCTCTGTTAATTTTGTTAAGTACTTGGATACGGGCTGGGTTTAATTATTTAGCACAGGTATATACAGAAACCACTCAACTACATTTAGCCGATCGCCTACGCAAACAAATTTTTGAACAGTTACAAAGCTTGCCTCTAAGTTACTTTGCTCAAACTCGTTCTGGGGAACTGATCAATACAATTACCACAGAAATTGAGCGCATTAAACAGTGGTTTAGTGGCGCTGCATTTTTAATGACCAGAACTATAACTGCTACTGTCTACTTTATCTCTATGTTTTTGTTGTCGTGGCAGCTTTCGATTGCTTCTTTATTACTATTTACATTAGCAGGTGTAGGGTTATCTACGCTCAATGCTCGCGCTAGAGAAACCAGTTTTAGTACATCTATTGCTAATGGTCACTTTACTTCCACCGCGATAGAATTTATTAACGGAATTCGTACAGTGCAAGCATTTGGCACACACAACTTTGAGCGACAACGTTTTTACCAAGCTAGTGATAATGTAGTTCATACTTCCAAAAAAGTTATCTTAATTTGGGCGCTGGTGAGACCTCTAGCTGAAAGTATAGCTAGTACAATTCTCATCGGGATGATTATTTTTGCCTTTACAGTTTTTGTGGTGAATGGCACACTCCAAGTTGCATCATTACTCACATTTTTCTTTGTGTTGTTTCGAGTTGTACCTATTATTCAAGATATTAATGGTACGCGAGCGCATCTTAGTACACTTGTCGGTGCAGCAGACAACATTAAAGATTTAGTTAGGACTGATGATAAAACCTATTTACATAATGGCAAAATCCAATTTTCTGGGTTAAAACATTCTATTGATATTGTTTCTGTAGATTTTGGTTATGACCCTAATCATTTAGTCCTCAATAACGTCACTCTGAGTATTGAAAAAGCCAAAACAACAGCACTAGTAGGAGCTACTGGCGCAGGTAAAAGTACCTTAATTGATTTAATTCCGAGATTTTATGATCCGACAGAAGGTCATGTGATGATTGATGGGGTTGATATCCCAAAATTTGATATCACTTCATTGCGACATAAAATTGCAGTAGTCAGTCAAGACACATTTATTTTCAATACTTCTGTTTGGCAAAATATTGCTTACGGGACAACAGGAGCCACAGCAGCAGACATTCGAGAAGCGGCGCGGTTAGCAAATGCTCTAGAATTTATTGAAGAAATGCCAGAAGGCTTTGATACCAAATTAGGAGATAGAGGCGTAAGATTATCTGGAGGGCAACGCCAACGAATTGCGATCGCACGGGCTTTGTTACGTGACCCAGAAATTTTAATTTTAGATGAAGCCACCAGCGCCTTAGATTCTGTCACCGAACGCTTGATTCAAGAATCTCTAGAAAAACTATCAGTAGGTCGAACAGTAATTGCGATCGCTCACCGTCTTTCTACTATTGCCAATGCAGATAAAGTCGTTGTTTTAGAACAAGGACGCATCGTTGAACAAGGTAAATATCAAGAACTCTTAGAGCTAAAAGGTAAGCTTTGGGAATATCACAAGACTCAATACGAAATGGGTCAAGCAGGATAATTAAAGTGTGAAGTATGAAGTATAAAGTATGAAATTATATACTTCATGCTTTTCTAACATTACTCATTTACGGTTAATTATTTTTCCTATATTTTTGAGGTAAATTAAATGGTAAATATTGGCTACCATCTTGCTAGAATGCAAGGACAAATTACTCGTAATATTTACACAAAACTTATTCAGCGAATTAGCTCTTATTCTATCAATCAAAGTCGCAAGATTGATATCACTATCTATTCATTTTCTTGTGAACGTGATTTGCCAGAACAAGTAGCGAGTATTCGTTCGTTTATTCGGAATATTGGCATACCAGAAAGATTTGTTGTAATTTCTGATGGTAGCTATAGCGACTCTAGCTGTAAGTTACTACGCCGCATTCATCCCTGTGTTGATGTTATCCCTTTTACCAAACTGCTACGCCCTGATTTACCGCAATGCGTGACTAATTATATCCAAATCCATCCTATGGGTAAAAAATTAGCTACATTAATGTCTATTTCTGTCAAGGGTGCAACCATTTACACAGACTCAGACATTTTATTTTTTCCTGGCGGTGTAGATTTAATTAACTTGATCAAAGTGCATGAAACATCTTGTTATTATCTTCCTGATTGCTCTGCTTCATTAGATGAACGCCTGATCTATGATGAGTGCGAAAAATCTCAACCAGTCAATGCTGGATTTCTTTTATTTCAGCATGAATTAGATTGGAATTTTGCAATTGAACGGTTGGATAAACTGCAAGATAATCCTATATATTTTACAGAACAAACAACTGTTCACTTAACGATTCATCACAATCATGGGAAACCTTTTTGTCCAGAAAAATATATTTTGAATGTAGAAGACCAGTTTGTTTATCCAGATAAATTTGCAAGTTCAGAAATTGCTATCAGGCATTATGTCAATGATGTTAGACATAAGTTTTGGATGAATATTGGTTTGTAAAATGAGCAAAAATGTAATCAATACAGAAATGATTTATCATTGCACGAATACTAATCTTAATGGAGGAGGAGGTATTGAAACTTATGTGGCTTCTTTAGTATTTTCACAAATATCAGAAGTCAAAAGTATTTCTAGACAAGAAGCTGTACATCAACACATCCTCAAGTCTATTCAGACAGAGAATCAAAAGCGGTTTAAGTTGCTGCATATTCACGACCCAGAATTTTTAGCCGATTTACGCGAAGAATGTCCGGCTATTTTTACCTTGCATAATCACTGTAGTTATTGTCCGAGTGGGACAAAATATTTAGCAGACCGAGACAAAATTTGCGATCGCGTGATGAATCCTCTCGGTTGTGTTTGGGGTCATATAGTAGATGGTTGTGGTAGCCGCCGACCGCAAAAAATCTTCGGTAATTGGTGGAATGCTTACAATCCCCTGACTAACCTCAAAAAACTGAAAATTCCTGTGATTGCAAATAGTGAATATGTGCGTCAGCAAATTATTAACGCTGGTATAGCACCAGAGCGAGTGATTACTTTGCGCTGTGGTGTGCAGTTACCCAAAGTTGTCACAGAACCTTTGACTCGGACAATTTATCAAAATCAGCGAATTTTGTTTGCTGGTCGGATTGTTCCTGATAAAGGTTTAGAATGGCTACTCAAAGCCTTAGCCAAAACTGAGCAACATATCCATTTAGATATTGCTGGTGATGGTTGGGATAAGGCCAATATGGAAAAATTAGCTGATGATTTGGGTTTAAGCGATCGCATTACTTGGCATGGTTGGTGTAACACTGAACAATTAGAAACCCTTTATCAAAAATGCTTGGCGGTGATTTTTCCCAGTCTTTGGCCTGAACCTGCGGGTCTTGTCACCTTAGAAGCTTACGCACGTTATCGACCTGTTATTGCTAGTGCTGTCGGCGGAATTCCCGAACACCTACAAGATAACAAAACCGGGATTTTAGTTTCGCCTAATCATGTTACACAGTTAGCTGCTGCAATTAATGAATTAGCCACAAATTATGCCAAAGCTAGATTAATGGGTGAAAAAGGTCAAGCTTGGTATCAGGAAGAATTTACTATTGATGTTCATGTTCAGCGGTTGACGGAAATTTATACCAAAACTATAGCTGAATTTCACGCTAATTCTTCACAACAAGATATTAAAAATTAACTTCTATGAATATGAATAGTGAGTATTTAGCCAAATTTTCAGAAAAAATCTATTTCTACTGCGATCCGCGAGAGGGAGTTCCTGAAGGAGACAAATTCCAACACTTTCTGATTTGTTTCGCTGAAGGTTTAAAGGAACTTGGTATACCATTCTTCTCTAATGTCAACTACTGGCAAGAATCATCTGAGAATGATGAATATTTGTTTAAGCACGATCCCAAAATTACACCTGATGATTGTTCTGTTGTCGTGCTACAAAACAATTGGTATTCAATTGATATTCCTCTACCGGACAACTTATTTCATAGCGATCGCAAATATATTACTGTTTATTTTGATGGAGAAGATAGCGATAAAACTTATGTAGAAAAACCTGAATTTAGGCAGTTTGACTATATTTTTAGACTTCATTATAATAGCAAATTAAATTATGGCAAAAATTTTCATCCTTGGAGTTATGGACTAAGTAATCGCATACTGCAAGAATTACAAGAAGTACCAAATTTTTCCCAGAAACAAAAACAGTTACTCATCAATTTTCGCCACTGGAAAGCTGGTCATCCTGTGAGAAATCTCAGTTGTAAAGAATTCATTCCTCGTATTCAAAATATTCTGAAAATAGACAACTATATTGATAGCCCTGATAATCTGCCTGACGATAGTTATCATACTTTACAATGGTCACGTACAGGCGGACGGCACTACCCCAACTATTATAAACGGCTCAAAAATTCCGCAGCCTGTGCTTGCTTTGGCGGTTTTTTTGTACCTTCTTTTCCTAGTAATCCAGGCAATATCATTAATCGAACTGGTAAGCAAATTCTGAATATGCTGAAATTAAAATCTAATACAATTGTTCAGTGGGACAGTTGGCGATTTTGGGAATCTTTAGCAGCTGGTTGTGTTACCTTTCATTTAGATTTTGAGAAATACGGTATCGCTCTACCTGTAATGCCGAAAAATTGGCAGCACTATATTGGCATTGATTTAGATAATGTCCAAGCAACTATAGATAAAATAGCTAAAAATCCAGAAATTCTAGAAGAAATTTCCACAAGTGGAAGACTTTTGGTACTTGAAAATTATAGTCCTGTACCACTTGCAATACGTTTCTTAGAGACAATTTCCAAAAATAAAACTGCTGATAATATGAGCCGAGAAATTGTTGAAATTAAGTGATATCTTTACAGCCTATTCTTTGAATAGAAATAAAAATTTAATGGATTCAGCTTATGTCTATTACTTTTGAATCTCTACAGCCACTAGTTAGTGTAATTATTCCCACTTACAATCGCCCAGAGTATCTCAAACAGGCGATCACCAGCGCCGTTCACCAAACTTATCAAAATATTGAAATTATTGTTTCCGATAATTGTAGTGATGTAAATCCTCAACCAATTATCGAATCTTTTAACGATGCACGCATTAGATTTTGGCGACATCCAGAAAATATTGGGATGTTGTCTAATCAAATGAATGCTTTTAAAATGGCACGGGGCAAATATGTTGCTAGTCTCCACGATGATGATATGTGGAATGAAGATTTCTTAGCCAAACTCGTACCAATTTTAACAGCTAATCAAAAGTTAGTTTTGGTTTTTTCTGATCAATATATCATTGATGGCAATGGCAACATTAATTATGTAGGCACTGAAGAAAATACCCGTGGGTTTAAGCGAGATATCCTAGCATCAGGTATCCATCAAGACTTTACCAAAATCGGTTTAATTGATAAAAGTATTCCCACTGCTGCATCTTGTTTAATTCGTAATCATGTAATTAACTGGGATAGCATTCCCCAAGCAGTAGGAGGAATGTGGGATTTATATTTAACTTACCTCTGCTCTATTTCTGGTTATAGTGCTTACTATTATCCCGAAAGATTAACGCGCTATCGCGCCCATGAGCAAACTGACACTATGCTCAGTGGGAGTAAAAATGCCGCAGCGAAAATTCGCAAAGCCCAAAGCGAAATATTTTGCTACAAAATCTTTATGGAAGATAGCCGACTGCAAGAATTTCATGATTATTTTCATAGCAAATGGTTAGATGCCCATACAACTTTAGGGATTGGTTTACTGCGGAATAAGCAAATAACAGCAGCCCGTCCTTATTTATGGCAAGCAATCAGAAAACAAAAATTGAATTTGAGAACTCTAGTAGCATTGGTACTCGGTTTTACTCCACCACCATTAGCTAATCAATTGCTGGGAGTATTAAAATAAATGAAACTTTGCATTGTTACCCACAAAATAAAAAAAGGTGATGGTCAAGGTAGGGTCAACTATGAAGTTACTCAAGAAGCAATTCGCCGTGGTCATCACTTAATATTATTAGCAAGTGAAGTTGCGCCAGAAATTGAGCAAAATAGTCAAGTTACCTGGGTGCCAATTGCTGTTGATGGTTATCCTAGTGAGTTTATTCGTAATTTTATCTTTGCTCAGAAAACGTCTGCTTGGTTGCAAAAAAATCGCGCTGAAATCGATTTATTAAAAATCAACGGTGCAATTACAAAAATTGCTGCCAATGTGAATGCTGTACATTTTGTCCACAGTTCTTGGTTGCGATCGCCTGTACATATTTCCCGCATTCGTCGGGATGCTTACGGTTTTTACCAATGGTTATACACCGCCTTAAATGCACGTTGGGAAAAACAAGCTTTTCAACGCGCTAAAGTAGTTGTCGCTGTCTCTGAGAAAGTTGCCCAAGAATTAACTAATATTGGCGTACCGCGCGATCGCATCCGAGTCATTGTTAACGGTGTAGATTTGCAAGAATTTCAGCCTGGTGTCACCTCTCGCCAAAAATTAGGTTTACCAGAGGACGTAAATTTAGGATTATTTGCCGGAGATATCCGTACACCACGGAAGAATTTAGATAGCGTTTTACAGGCCTTGGTGCAAGTTCCTGATTTACACCTAGCTGTTGTCGGGAGTACCGATGGTAGCCCCTTTCCCCAGTTAGCCGCTGATTTAGGAATTAGCAAACGGGTACATTTTCTCGGCTATCGCCGTGATATCTCGGAAATTATGCGGTCAGTTGATTTGTTTGTGTTCCCCTCCCGTTATGAAGCTTGCACCTTGGTCTTGTTAGAAGCCCTCGCCTCTGGATTACCTGTGATTACAGCCACAGCCACCGGGGGTGCAGAGTTAGTTACGCCGGAATGTGGGATTGTTTTACCAGATTCAGACGATGTTGAGGCCTTAGCCGCTGCTTTGTCATCTTTAGTAGGCGATCGCACCTTGATGCAACAAATGGGTCAAGCCGCCCGCGCCGTCGCCGAACAATACAGTTGGTCAACTATGGCTCAAACCTATATGGATCTATTTGAGGAGTTACAAAAGCATGAAGAACACAGTTCTCATCCCCACCTATCGCCGTCCTCTAGATCTATCTCGTTGCCTTTCGGCACTGCAAGCGCAAACTAAACCAGTCGATCAAGTAATCGTCGTTGTCCGCGATACAGATACCCAAACTTGGCAATTTCTCCAAGCTTTTCCAGCCAATCATCTGCCTTTGCAAACCGTCACAGTCGCCATCCCTGGAGTAGTAGCCGCCCTCAATGCTGGACTCGCCGCAGTTGAGGGAGATGTTTTATCTATTACAGATGATGATGCTGCACCTCATCCTGATTGGTTAGAGCGAATTAACGCGCACTTTCTCGCGGATATTAGAATTGGTGGTGTCGGTGGGCGTGATTGGATACACCACGGTGACAAAATTGAAGACGACTCTCGCGCTGTAGTTGGTCAATTGCAGTGGTTTGGGCGGATTATTGGCAACCATCACCTTGGTGTCGGTGAACCACGCTTTGTTGATGTTCTCAAAGGTGTGAACATGAGTTTCCGTACCCAAGCGATCGCCAAATTACGTTTTGACGAACGAATGCGAGGTACAGGCGCACAGGTACATTTTGAAATGGCCTTGACCCTCACCTTAAAACGCGCTGGTTGGCAGATGATTTATGACCCCCAAATAGCAGTTGATCATTATCCCGCCCAGCGATTTGACGAAGACCAACGCAACAACTTTAATGCGATCGCTCAAATTAACTTAGTCCATAACGAAACCCTAGTTTTACTAGAACATTTATCACCCTTGCGCCGCCTCATCTTCTTGGTATGGGCAATCTTAGTCGGCACAAGAGATTGTTTCGGCCTTATCCAATGGCTAAGATTTTTCCCCAATCAAGGCCGACTCGCCACCCGCAAATTATTCGCCTCCTGGCGCGGTCGTTGGCAAGGATGGCAGACATGGCAGGCTATAGGTGACAGGTTACAGGTTACAGGTGACAGGTTACAGGTTTAAAAAAATCAGGAAATGCACAGTGATTTCTCAATCTTTACTATTCAATAGCTTTTTACAAACTCCATTTTCACCCCGACAGCGATCGCTACAAGGTTGGATAGCAATTATCGGCTTTGTATTGCTGAGTTTAACTTGCTACTTTGCTGGTGCGGCTGGAATGTTACGCCTAATTTATCCCGCGACAGCCTTATTAGTAGCGATATTTTTATACCTAAGACATCCAATTTTATACATCGGCTTTACTTGGTGGATGTGGTTCCTGACACCCTTAGTTGCCCGTTTAATTGACTACCGAGTTGGCTGGGATCCCACCCGCCAGATTTTGATCGCACCTTATTTAGTGGTGTTTGTCACAATTGCAACCTTCTTACGCCACTTCCCTCAAACTTATCGTCAGGGAGGTTTACCTTTTATTTTGGCTTTTATCGGTGTAACCTATGGTTTTCTTGTAGGTTTAATTTACAATACTCCCGTTCCCGTAGCTCGTGGCTTACTAGACTGGCTCAGTCCGATTATTTTTGCTTTTCACTTATTCATGAACTGGCGAGATTATCCCAGTTATCGCCAGAATTTACAGCGTATATTTCTTTGGTGCGTGTTATTGACTGGTGCTTACGGCATCTATCAATTTGTCGTTGCCCCTGAGTGGGATAGATATTGGCTAATTGAGTCAAAATTATTTACCAGTTCTGGCGACCCTGTACCATTTGGAATGCGTGTTTGGAGTACATTGCATTCGGTTGGCCCGTTTGGTGCAGTCATGCAGGCAGGCCTGTTGTTGTTATTTACTAGTTCAGGCCCCTTAATTTTTCCGGCTTCAGCTGTCGGTTACTTGTCGTTTTTACTGACACAAGCCCGTACTAACTGGGGAGGCTGGTTATTCGGAGTAATTATGATTATGGGTTCCGTCAAAGCCCGTATTCAAATGCGGCTAATCATCCTAATTTTAGTCATAGCTGCGTGTGTTGTGCCATTGACCACTATTGAGCCGATTTCTGACGTTGTGGCAGCTCGTTTGGAAACTTTTACGAATCTTCAAGAAGACAGTAGCTTTAAAGATAGATCGGGAAGTTACGACAGAAACCTCAGTTTAGCCCTCTCTAATTTATTAGGTAATGGCCTAGGAAATACTTGGAAAGTTAATGAAAAAACTGGTCAAATCGAAGTTTTTGTGATTGACAGCGGTATTTTAGATATGTTTTTTACCCTTGGCTGGTTTGGAGCCATATTTTATTTAGGTGGATTAATCTTGATATTTTTCAGCGTTGCTACTTACACAGAAGCACGCTTTGATAGTTTTATTAGTACAGCCCGTGCCATTGGTTTAAGTGCTGCTGCCCAGTTGGTTATTGGTAGTGGGATGCTGAGTATTGCCGGTATGATTCTTTGGGGATTTTTAGCTATGGCTATGGCAGGACACAAATACCACAAATCTCAAAACATAACTCAACTTCAACAAAGGTCAACTACATGAAAGTGATGATTCTCATGCCATTGGCTGAACAACGCGGCGGCAGTGAAATGACTTTCTGGGATCTGTTGCAACAAGGACGAAATCGTGGGATTGAGTGGTTGGTAATCTTTGGTGAGGATGGTTCTTTAGTCAAACAAGTGCGATCGCTCGGTATTGATGCGCGAGTTGTACCTGGTGGTCGTGTGCGCCAGTTGCACCGTTTAGTTGCCACAGCTATCAAAATAGCAGTCATAGCTAAACACGAACGGGTAGATGTGATTATCAGTTGGATGTGGCTATCCCACTTAACAGGCGGACTGGCAGGACTACTAGCAGGTAAACCGACACTGTGGTATCAACAAGAAACCCCTAATGGGAAAAATTTTTTAAACCGCTTAGTTAATTTGATGCCAGCGCGTGGTGTAATCACTATTACCAAAGCTATTCAAGCAGCACAATCAACAATTACACCTCGACTACCCGTACATTTGGTATATCCGGGGGTAGCTTTAGATCGTTTTGATACTTCTATTTTGCCGACTCCTGCTCAAGCGCGGGAAAAGTTAGGTTTACCATCACAAGGGGCGCTAATCGGCATTGTGGGAAGATTGCAACGCTGGAAAGGAATGCACGTCCTTGTACAAGCAATGCCAAAAGTTTTGCAGAAGTATCCTGATGCTCATTGTGTATTGATTGGTGGTAAGCACGATTTAGAACCTGACTACGAAGAGTTTCTCAAGTCAGAGATCGCAAATTTAGGGTTGCAAGAAAAAATCATTATGCCAGGACTCCAACGCAACATTCCAGAGTGGGTGCAGGCGATGGATGTTTTTGTTCATGCTTCTGATAAAGAACCATTTGGAATTGTGATTATTGAAGCAATGGCGCTGGGTAAACCTGTAATTGCTGGTGATGCTGGCGGCCCCACCGAAATTATTACCGATGGCATTAACGGCTTATTAACACCTTACGGTGATTCTGAGGCATTGGCGATCGCAATTCTGCGCTACCTAGATGAACAAGACTTTGCCCAAAATGTCGCCCTCGCTGCACGCCAACGCGCCCTAGATTTCTCTACTCAGAATTATGCTCAAAATTTCATTAATACTCTTCGTTCTCTGATGCCTAGCGTTTCGTAAATATAGCTAAATATCGAGACGCTAAGATCCCCGACTTCTTGAAGAAGTCGGGGATCTTTTATTTCACGCATAATTCTTGGTAAATAATTTTGTCTTTAAGGTTACTAATTACCAGAGAATAATATAGCTTGAGAAAATTGTAGTGCATCAGGAGGTTTGCAGGGTGGAGCAGGCGCGTATAGGGCAAACTCATTTACAATTCAGGAAATTCTCAGCCAACAAGCTTATTTTGTAATGTAATTGGGAGTAAATACTTTTATCATGTGCCGTTTACTTGCCTATCTTGGTTCGCCTGTATCTTTGGAACATCTTCTGTATAAACCAGAACATTCTTTGATTGTCCAAAGTTACCAACCCCGCGAAATGACTTCTGGGGTAGTAAATGCAGATGGTTTTGGCATGGGTTGGTATCATACTCATAAAGATACTGCTCCCTACATCTATAAAAATACATCGCCGATTTGGAATGATATTAACTTACCCCATCTCAGTCGTTACGTTGAATCAAAGTGTATTTTGGGTTATGTACGTAGCGCTACAATAGGACAAGCCGTAGATTTTACCAATTGTCAGCCATTTAATCATGAAAATTGGCTATTCTTGCATAACGGATTCATTGAAAATTTTCGGCAAACATTACACCGCAGAATTCGTAGCACGTTAACACCCGATTTTTACGACAAAATTTATGGAAGTACCGATTCTGAACATTTATTTGCATTGTTACTTTCTCAGCGTCAAATTAACAAACATCGTCCCCCCGAATATGCACTACGCGCTACTTTGTTAGGCATTGCTGAGTTGGCAAAACGTCATCAAATCAAGGTTTTAGCAAACATAGTTTTAAGTGATGGAAAACGCTTGATAGCTTCGCGTTTTTCTGTTAGTTCACCAAATCCATCTTTGTACTGGATACGAGATGATCTAAATTTTCCGAACTCTGTAATTATTGCTTCGGAACCTTTATTTCCTGGTAATTGGAACCCTTGCCCAGAGAATAGCATCATCACTGTGGGAGAAGACTGTGATATTAAAATTGAGCAAATCTACTAGCACCAAAGAATTTATTTATTATGCTTTAAATGATTGTCGGAAAAAAACTTTAAAGCTAATTGATGAATTAGATGATACAACATTTCGTAATCAATATCATCCTGATTTTAGTCCGGTTGGCTGGCACTTGGGACATATTGCTTACACTGAGTCGTTATGGTTGCTAGAACACAGTGCAGGTTTAAGGTGTTTATTTCCCCAATACCGTAAGTTGTTTGCAGCCGATGGTTTACCCAAATGTGAACGTGTCCAATTACCCAATTTAGAGGAAATTGCTGATTACTTGCAGACAGTGCGAGACAAAGTGCTGGAGTATTTAGAAGTCGCTGATATTGAACCGCAAGAACGTCTCTGGCGGTTTTTAATTCAGCATGAAAGTCAACACTGTGAAATTCTCAGCTATGTATGGGAATTGGCTAAGAGTCAACAGTCAATAGTCAATAGTCAACAGTCAAAATTCGTGACTTTGGACGTTGCAAAGCAAGCAGAGATGGTGATGATTCCCGCTGGGGAGTTTGAGCAGGGAAATAATTCTCTTGATGCGTTGGATAATGAGAGTCTCTGTCATCGAGTATATCTAGATACTTATTGGATTGACCGTTACCCAGTGACTTGCGGGCAGTATCGGGAATTTATGAGGGCGGGAGGCTATGAAAATTCTGAGTGGTGGTCGAAAGCGGGGTGGCAATGGCTACAAATAGCACAGGTAACACAACCACTTTATTGGCATAGCGATCGCAGTTATGATGATCATCCAGTCTGCGGTGTAAGTTGGTACGAAGCTGAAGCATATTCGCGGTTTGTTGGCAAGCGTTTGCCCACAGAAGCCGAATGGGAAAAAGCCGCTAGTTGGGACGCGCAAACTAAACATCGGCGCACCTATCCTTGGGGTGAAGAAATACCCACACCTAAATATTGTAATTGCGATCGCCTGATATCTCAGACAACCCCAGTTAATGCTTACCCTGAAAGCAAAAGCGCCTACGGCTTATTTGATACTCTGGGTAATGTTTGGGAATGGACAGATTCTTGGTTTGCACCATACCAAGGTTTCCAAAGTTACCCTTATGTAGGTTATTCTCAAGTTTATTTTGACAACCAGCACCGGGTGTTAAAAGGTGGTAGTTGGGCAACTCGTCCGTGGGTATTACGTGCTAGTTTTCGTAATTGGTATCATCCTAATGTACGTCAAATCTTTGCTGGGTTTCGCTGTGCTACAAGTTTTAATTAACGAAAACTTATGGCATTTTTAGTGGTAAATACGCAAATTTAGTGTTAAACCTTGAGTAATCTAGCTCAAGCGTGATGTTATCAGCTATGGCTGTGTGTTTCACTAGCTAGAAGAAAGTTTGCGCTGACCAATAATCTACTACTGGAACTCTGCGGAGGTTAAATGACAATATCTAAAGCTGTCACCAGCAAAGTTACTTCCCTCAAAAGCATTGAAGAACGTTTGCAAATACAGCGTTTGATAGAAGCAACACGAGTAGTTACCTCAACTGCTGGGAGTGATGTAGTGAAGGGATTAACTCAAATCCCTAAATCTTTACCCCCATACTACTTTTATGACGACCAAGGATCTGATTTATTTGAAGAAATCTGTGAATTGCCAGAATATTACGTCACCCGCACAGAAACAGCAATTTTAGAACAGTGTGCTGGTGAAATTGCCAAACTTACAGGTAAGTGCGAATTAGTTGAACTTGGCAGTGGTAGTTCTACAAAAACCCGAATTTTGCTGGATGCTTACCAAAAGTTAGGTTATCTTCAGCGCTATTTACCAATAGATGTTAGTGCTGGAATGTTGGAAAATAGCGCGAGAAAGTTACTCAGAGATTATCCGGGATTGCTAGTTTACGCACTGGCTGGAACTTATGAAATGGCTTTAGCACAACTCCCGCCAAAACATTCACCAAGTAGAATGATTGGGTTTATTGGTAGTTCTTTAGGAAATCTTAAACCTGAAGAGTGTGATGCTTTCTTTTTACAAATTACCAATGCTCTGCAAGTAGGCGAATATTTCTTACTAGGAGTAGATTTACAAAAACCAAAAGAAATTTTGGAACCAGCTTACAACGATCGCCAAGGCGTAACAGCAGCGTTTAACATCAATATGCTGGAGCATTTAAATCGCAGGTTTGAAGGTGATTTTGATACAACCCAATTTGAACACTGGGCGTTTTATAATGAAACTGCCCATCAAATTGAGATGCACTTACGCAGCTTGCGATCGCAAACTGTACACTTAAAATCTCTCAACCTCACCGTTAATTTTGCCCCAGGCGAAACTATTTTGACGGAAATATCGCGCAAATTTAACCTAGAAAGTATTCAACAACAACTCAAAACACAAGGTTTAGTTCCAATTCAAACCTGGACAGACTCAAATCAATGGTTTGGTTTGTTGTTATGTCAGTTGCAATCTGTCTAACTCTTGTTGGGAGCATCCTAATACAGTTCAGTTAACGTTTTAAGTTTTTGAATATTCTCCCAACCCCCCTTAAAAAACAGGGGGGCTAATAAGCATATTTTATTAAGATGTTGCCACAGCAATGACTAAACAAATGAGTAATAAACCAAGTAATAATAGCCAAGTTTGATTACGTTTTACCCAACCTTGAAAAGTTATGCCAAAACTGCTGTTATGATGCTGCTGTTCTTGCTGTAACTTGTATTCGGCAATATTTTGATAAAGGGTACATTCTTTGGCGTTGGGACGTTGGGGAAAGTTGCAAGTGTCGTCTGCGTGATAGGTGCAGCTATCACACAAATACTCGTCCCCGGTCGCGCGATGCAAGGGAATACCGGGATGGCCAAAGGCTTTGAGTGTTGTTCGGCAATGAGGACAGGTAATAGCCTGACTCTCAACAAGTTGATGGCAACGGGGACAAGATATAGTAGTCACAACTTGACCACAAATAAGTAAACACCCTGATTTTAGCGAAAGTTTGGTTTATCGGGGCAAACAGGCAATAGGGAAATCTCTTTCATCTTTTTACTTTTGCCTTTTTACTTTTTACTTTTGCCTTTTTACTTTTTACTTTTGCCTTGCAGTACTATCCCAAAAATAGTTTATATGCCAAATTCTGGCTTTCATCCCAATATTGATAACCAAGGGTATCGAGAAAAGCTTGCCATTCTTGCATTTCATGAGGTGGTACCTGCATACCCACAACAATGCGCCCATAGTCTGCACCGTTGTTGCGATAGTGGAACATACTGATATTCCAGTTGGGACTCATGGAAACGACAAACTTCATCAATGCGCCGGGACGTTCGGGAAACTCAAACCGATAAAGTAATTCATTATGGGCGAGGTGTGAGTGTCCGCCTACCATGTGGCGTAAATGTAATTTAGTAAGTTCATCATCGGTTAAGTCGATGGTTTTAAAACCGCAAGTTTCAAAAGTTTCTAGCATCTTGGCTTTGTCAGCACGGTTTTGAATTTGCACACCAACAAAAATATGGGCTTCCTTTTCATCGGCAATGCGATAGTTAAACTCAGTTAAGTTGCGTTGACCAATACATTCGCAAAACTTCCGCAGACTACCTTGTTCTTCAGGAATGGCGACTGCAAATATGGCTTCGCGGCGTTCGCCTAATTCGGCGCGTTCGGCGACAAATCGCAGGCGGTCAAAATTCATATTTGCACCGCAAGCCACAGCCACCAAAGTTTGTCCTTGAATTTGTTCGCGTTCGACGTAGGCTTTAGCAGCTGCGATCGCCAATGCCCCTGCCGGTTCTAAAATAGAACGGGTATCTTCAAAGACATCTTTAATTGCTGCACAGGTATCATCTGTATCCACCAAAATAATTTCATCCACATATTCTTGGCACAGGCGGAAGGTTTCTTCCCCCACTTCTCGCACTGCTACCCCATCCGCAAACAAACCAACTTGCGACAACCGCACCCGATGTCCGGCTTTTAATGATTGGTTCATGGCATCAGCATCAACAGGTTCCACACCAATAATCTTAATTTCTGGACGCAACCGTTTGACATAGGCCCCAATTCCCGAAATCAAACCACCGCCACCAATAGCCACAAAAATTGCGTGAATGGGTTGCTGGTATTGGCGCAAAATTTCCATACCGATGGTTCCCTGACCAGCAATTACATCAGGGTCATCAAAAGGATGAATAAAAGTTAAACCTTTTTCTGCTTCTAATTGTCGGGCATAAGTGTATGCGTCATCGTAGGTATTAC
The DNA here is from genome assembly GCF_002897135.1 of Nostoc cycadae WK-1. Taxonomy (NCBI): domain Bacteria; kingdom Bacillati; phylum Cyanobacteriota; class Cyanophyceae; order Nostocales; family Nostocaceae; genus Nostoc; species Nostoc cycadae. The sequence continues at coordinate 60,057 of NZ_DF978429.1, forward strand.
CATGCAAAACAACTTGTCCACCCCTAGCTTTAACTGCATCTACCTTTACCTGGGGTGTGGTGACAGGCATCACAATAATAGCAGTTGTTCCCAAACGACTAGCAGCTAAAGCCACACCTTGAGCATGATTCCCCGCCGAAGCCGCAATGACACCTTGTGCTAACAAATCCGGTTGTAAGTTTACCATTTTGTTATATGCACCCCGCAGCTTGAAAGAAAACACTGACTGCATATCTTCCCGCTTTAATAGCAGCTGATTATTCAGCCGCTTGGAGAGATTCGGGGCATACTCCAGTGGGGTTTCTTGGGCAACATCGTACACACGGGCGGTCAATATTTGTACTAGATAGTCGCAAAGCATGGTGTCAAAGGTTAGCAGATGCCAGATAGATGTTAATTTTACGGTACTTGTGTACTCAGATTCCTGACTTCTTTGAGAAGTCGCGGATCTTTTCGCTGGAAAATAGTTGTTGTAGAGATACAAAAACTAAATTGTGTCTGGGTCTATATTTAATTCTCGTAATTTCGCAGCTAAACGTTCTGCAACTTCTTCTGGTGTCGAAATTAATTTGCCTGAAGGTGTAAAAAATCGCAATAATCCTTGATGAATTCCCAAATATAAATTTAACTGTTGACTCCACAAATGCCCTTGAGGATTTTGTTCCAAGGGTTGATACACTCCATCTAACAAATGATACCCAGCAAATTCTAAACTCTCTGGGTCAAACCAAAAATAATCAGGAGTACGAAAAGTATCTTGATAAATCTGTTTTTTTAAACCTTTATCAGTATCCGCAGTTTTTGGTGAAAGAATTTCCACAATTATGTTAGGATATCTGCCTTCTTCTTGCCAAACTACCCAACTTTTCCGAGTTCTGCGTTCAGTTCCTAACACCACAAAAAAGTCTGGCCCGCGAAAGTCTTCAGATTTACGCTGATTGGGACTGTAGTAAATTGTGAGGTTAGCCGCTGCGTAAAAGTTTTGTCTGTCGCGCCACAACCATTCCAGACATTTCAAGAGTAAGATGATCTGTCGTAGATGCAGTTCAGTTTCCAACGCAGGCTCATCACTGTATAAGTCACCAGGGGGAAAGATAACATCTTCTGGGGTGTCTTGACGAGTGTTGAAATCTTGAGCGAGAGACATAGTGGAGATGAAATGATCTGGGTATGTGTTTAGTGTAGTTAATTTGATGGCTGGTAGTGTGATGCGATCGCTATACTAACTAGCAGTGGCACAGCATCATGCAAAATCAATGGGTGCAGCAATTATTATTTTTCTCATCTTGGGTCTGATTGTAACAGCAATTCTCATCAGTCCATTGCTGACGAAACAGCGACGAAACCGTATTAAAAAGCGTCCTTTTCCGCCACTTTGGAGTGCTGTTATTGAAAATAATCTACCTATTTACTTACGTCTGACTCCCGAAGAACGCCGACGACTTCAAGGACATATTCAAGTATTTTTAGCAGAAAAACAATTCATTGGCTGTCAAGGCTTGCAAGTAACAGAAGAAATGAAGCTAACTATTGCTGCTGTTGCTTGTTTATTGTTGCTGAATGAACGAGGAGAGTACTTTCCTAAACTGCGTTCAATTTTGATTTATCCCAGCACTTATTTTGTGAATCAAACTGTTGCTGTGAGTGATTATGTTGTAGAAGAAAGACGTGATGCCAGACTGGGTGAATCATGGGTAAAAGACCAAGTAATATTATCCTGGGATCATGTACAACGAGATACGCAAAATTGGAGTGATGGACATAATGTTGTGCTGCATGAATTTGCCCATCAATTAGACCAAGAAGATGGCAAAGCTGAAGGTGTGCCTATTTTGCCAAAAAAATCAGATTATCTAGATTGGGCGCAAGTAATGACAGCAGAATATCAACAACTCTGCAACGATATTCAACAAGATATTACGACAGTAATTGATAGTTATGGTGCGACAAATCCCGCCGAATTTTTTGCGGTGGCGACTGAGACTTTCTTTGAAAAGCCACAGCAATTATTAGATAAGCATTCAAAGCTTTATAAGTTGTTGCAAAATTATTATCAAATCGACCCTAGACAATGGATTGATATAAGAAAGTAGTTGAAGATATTTCAACGATAAATATAAATTTTATTACAGTAAATACATTTTTAGTCTTAATTAAATAGAATATTCGAGTAAAGTAACAAATATCTTTTACCAAGGGTGCAAACATATGAAAATGGAACCAGCCTACACTTCTGTAGGCAAAATTTTTGAATACAGACCTATGCTATTTATTCCAAAGTATCAAAGAGCTTATGCATGGGAAGCTGAATCTGTAGAGGATTTTATTAAAGACTTAAAAAACTGTTTTGATAGGAGAAAAGGAAATACGCCAGTAAATCATTTTTTCGGAGGAGTTCTTTGCGTTAGATATGCTGTTCCAGGTGCTGTAAATCAGCACGAATATGAAATTATCGATGGACAGCAAAGGATCTCAACTTTTACTATATTAATGTCTTGTTTAATTAAGATATATCAAGAGTTACTTGAACAAGCCAAAAATTTAAAGGATACAAATAATCAATTTATATTGGAAGGACGCATCAAAGCTCTTTCAGAAAGATTTATAGAATTTAATCAAGAAGTGCAAAGAAAGGTAAACTCTGTTGAAGTTATGAAATTATCAAGAGTTGATCATCCTTTTTATAAAGATCTTATCCGTGGTAAGAATCCATTTCCATCAAGAGATTCTCATCATAAGATTAATCATGCTTATCAAACCTTACTAAAAGCGGTAAGAAAAATAATAAGTAATTCAAAGATAGAAGAAAAGATGGATGATATTGAGATAATACAAAATATTATAGATAACGATTTCACTATATTATACATGGTAACTGATAGTAAAGAAGATGCATTTAGATTATTTCAAGTGATTAATGATAGAGGAACTAATTTAACTGTTGGTGATTTATTAAAAGCAAAAACTTTAGAGATTTTAGAAGGTTTCACTGACGAGCAAGATAATTGTGAAAGGTGTTGGGATGATATACTTGCCGATACTCCATCAGTAACAGCAGACTATTTAAACTGGATTTATGAATCTTATAAAGGCAAAAGAGCTAAACAAGATGAGCTATTCGATACATTTCTTGATGGCTTTTTTCCAGAACATAAAAAACATAAAACAGAACAATTTAAAGATTATGAATCAACACAAATATATCAAACAGTAAAAAATATACATAACGATATTTTTAAGTGTAGAAAATTACTTGAAGGTCAATGGCTATATTCATCACAACAACCAATAAATAATTGGGATAGGACTCGCTTAAGTATTCTTCTTAAAGAACTTGAACATACTTTATCTATACCTCTTTTTCTAGCAGCATCACAACTTGATCATAAAGTCTTTTCAGAAATAGTACAAATTGTAGAAAAAGTTTTCTTTAGATATAAAATAATATGTAATCAACATGCAAATTCATTAAAAAATATTTATTACGAAGAATCTCTTCTTATAAGACAAAATCCAGATACTTATGATGTTTCAACTTTAAGGCAGAAGTTGCATAAACTAATTAAAACTAAAGCTTCAGATTTAACATTTAAAAATGGTCTTGAAACTTTAGAATATAAAGAATCTAGAGGAGGTAATAAACCTCTTAAATATTATTTAATGACTGTAGAGTACTATTATCAATGGTATCAAGCCGGAGCTACAGGAACTCCAATCTGTAAAGATAAAAGTAGAATTTATGACTTTGCAGGTACTTCTATTGAACACATTTATCCACAAAATTCAAAATCTAAAGATGAAAAATTAGAACCATTAAAAAATACATTGGGTAATCTTACTATTTTAGATCCAGCACAGAATAGTATAGGTGGTAATGAACCTTTTGAAGTAAAAAAGCCTCTTTACCAGGAATCATCCATACAGTTAACTAGAGATATAGCTAATAACCAAACTTGGAGTGAACAAGAAATTATAAATCATAAAAATTTACTTATAGATGTTGCGTTAAAAGTTTTTAGTCCTTAATTTTCGCTATTTACATTCAAAATTCAGTTTGAAGATGACGTAAAATATGTAATTTTCCATATAAATATAGTTGATGAGTAAAAATATAACAAAATATCTGTTTATTGAAGGATAATGTTTCGTAACAAATTGTAGCTAACCCCAGATGACCATAGATAATTTATCGGTGATTATATGGGTTCATAAAAATGAATTTAGGAAAGATTTCTCTAGCAGTTGGTTTAATTTTAATTTTATCGGACTCTCGTGTACTAGCTTTTACAGATACTCAAAATTATTGGGCAAAAGCTTGTATCAAACAATTAGGAGAACGGAAACTGATCACAGGTTATCCTGATGGCAGTTTTCGCCCCAATTCTACCGTCAACAGGGCAGAAGCGGCTGTACTCATGCTCAACGCTTTTCCTGATGCAGCAATTAAACGTAGTGCAACTATATTTAAAGATGTACCTGCTAATTATTGGGCAGCTAAAGCAATTTTTACAGCTTATCAAAAAGGACTTTTTTCTGGTTATCCGGGTGGAGTATTTCAACCTAACCAAGCAATTCCGAGGGCGCAAATTATCGGTGTTGTAGCGGGGGCAAAAAGTTATAGTGTTCAGCCTAATTCAGCGCAAATATTACAACGTTATTTTACAGATGCTCAACAAATTCCCAACTACGCGCAAAATGCGATCGCATCTGCCACAATTAACAGTATTGTTGTCAATCATCCCAACGTTAAACAGCTAAAACCACTGCAAAGTGTCACCAGAGGCGAAGTTGCAGCTTTGATGTGTCGGGCTTTGAATATCTACACAGTGCCACCACAATATATTGCAGGTGTACAACCATATCCTCTAGAGGTGCGTTCTTTACCAGGACAACTCGATACTATTCCCACGTTTAACAGTAACAGCCCCGAATTAGTCACAACTGAAGGGATTTTACTTTCAACTTTCCCCCCCGATGGCAAACAAGTCAAGGAAGCGCATTTAAATTACCCATTCCAAGGCAGATTTGATGTATTCGCCCATCATATCGTTCGGGCAGAAACACCAGCGCAAAACCGCACCGTTTATCAAGGGATAATTGTTCACAACCCAGGAAATGAACCAGTAACATTGCAAGTACTACAAGCAGCTAGTTACCAAACCAGAGAAGCACCGTTTATTGATTTACCTGATGTGGCGGATAATTCGCAAAGTACAGTTTACGCTGGCCCTGGTAGTAGAACCATGAACGATGTGTTGCGGGGTTCCAGACAAGCAGTTTTTCCCGACAAGTTAGTTATAGAACCAGGGAAAACGCAAATATTGGCGAACTTACCCATTCCTGTACAAGCGCCTAGTTCTAATGGTCGGACAACAATGATGCGATTGGTGAGCGATCGCCCAGTTTATATGGCAAACTTAGCAAAGAATAGTCCAGTTCCGCCTACTGTAGACGAGTGGCAAACACTTTTAAATACAGGTAGTCTAGCAGGCAAGCGTGACCCTATCCCTACACCTCTCGACCCTCCTAGAGAACCTACAGTTTTTAGTCGTGTGGCTGGTGTTTCTCAAGGTACACAATGGCAAGCAAATATTACAGATAATTCCAGTGTGTCTCAGTTGACGATACCTGAACCAGGGAAAGCATTCTCTTATCCCATAGGAACAGTACATTTAATTACACTCAGCACTAGACAAATTCAAAGTGCGCCGATGCTGAAACGCTATTCTGATACAGCTTACTTTGCCCACAGTAACTATGGTGTAGAATACAATCTCACTCTGCCTTTACACAACCCCAGTAACCAAACTCAGACTGTAGCTATATCAATAGAAACGCCGTTAAAAGATGAGGGTGGTAGAGATAGACTGCTATTTTTAAATCCTCAAGTTGAACAAGTATTCTTTCGAGGTACGGTGAGATTACGTTACACCGATAATAATCAAGTCGAACAAACGCGCTATGTTCATTTGGTACAGCGACGGGGACAACTAGGAAAAGCTTTGATAACTTTGCAAATACCAGCGGGAACTAAACGACAAGTTCAAGTAGATTTTTTGTATCCTCCTGATTCTACACCGCCGCAAGTTTTGACTGTGAGAACGCAGATGTGAGTTTTGTGGCAATGCCAACTTTCACACTCAATCTAAATCACAAATAAAGTACGCTACATTGCACCGCCAAAACTTACTGCAACATCATAACCAATCCGGATAGTAAACAATCTAGCATTCGGATTTTTCTGTTTTAACTTTAATGCTGTCTCTACACCTGTTGGATCGATACCGTATTCACCAGTTTCGGCATCAATCACAATCATTTTACCGATGTTATCGCCATGTTCGACATTTTGACGAATACCGTTTTCGTAAAATTGTTTAGCTCGTGAGGCTACTTCTTCTACACTCCAAAAAATAGATTGCATCACAATTACACTGCTTTGGCTTTTTCAATTATTGTAGTATTTACATATTCACAAGCAATGTCCACCTGGCGATCGCCTCATACTCTACACTAATTAATATCCTGACTGCAAACCTGCACTGATTTGAAAGATACTGTCCATGCAGCTACTTAAAACAACCGACACAGATTTTTCTACCGTATTCCAAGCACTAGTCAATAATCGCCGGGAAGCCACGGTTGATGTTAGTGGTACAGTACGCGGTATTCTGGCTGATGTGAAAGTGCGGGGTGATGCCGCAGTTAAGGAATATACTAGTCGTTTCGACCATTTCAGCCCAGAATCTTTACATCTGAGTGCCGATTTCATCGCCACCCAAGCCGCCAAATGCCCTGCTGATGTGAGAGTCGCCCTGGAATTAGCCGCAGAACGCATTGGTAGCTTTCACCAAAAACAACTGCCCCAAGATATTGGTTACACCGATGCAACAGGCGTAAAACTCGGTTTAAATTGGGTTTCTCTCTCACAAGTTGGTATTTACGTCCCTGGTGGACGCGCCAGCTATCCTAGTTCGGTGTTGATGAATGCTTTACCTGCCAAAATTGCCGGGGTGGAACGCATTGTGATGACAGTACCTATGCCACGGGGGGAAATTAACCCGGCTGTGTTAGCGGCGGCGCAAGTGGCTGGCGTAACAGAAATATATAGTATTGGTGGGGCGCAAGCAGTAGCCGCCCTCGCCTACGGGACAGAAACTCTGACTCCTGTAGATAAAGTTGTTGGCCCTGGTAATGCTTATGTTGCGGAAGCCAAACGGCAGGTATTCGGAACTGTGGGTATTGACAGTATTGCTGGGCCTTCAGAAATTCTGGTGGTAGCCGACGATAAAAATAACCCAGAGTGGATAGCTTGGGATTTATTATCGCAAGCAGAACATGACCCCAGCGCTCAATCGATTTTAATTACTGATTCGGCAGTTTTCGCCCAGCAAGTTATTACCGCCGTTGAAAATGTTCTTACTAAGCTGTCTACTCAAGAAGTGGCGAGCGCTAGTTGGCAAAATCACGGTGCAGTCATTGTAGTGAGTGATTTGGCAGAGAGTATACCACTATTGAATCAACTGGCTCCCGAACACGTCGAGTTATGTGTCGATAACCCGCAAATATTAGCTAGTCAAATTAAATGTGCCGGCAGTTTATTTTTAGGACGCTACACCCCAGAAGCTATTGGCGATTATTTGGGCGGCCCTAACCATGTATTACCTACTTCCCGTTCGGCGCGGTTTGCTTCTGGTTTGAGTGTGTACGATTTCCTCAAACGCATTACTTATTTAGAATGCAATCAAGCTGCATTGCAGGAAATTGGTAAAGCTGCGGTGACTTTAGCTGAGGCAGAAGGTTTACCAGCCCATGCGGGGAGTGTGGCTGTACGTTTGCAATCATAATTAGAAAAATTTAGCGCAAAGGCAAGGCAGCGCGTTGGGCGGCTCTGCCGACTTGAAGCGACTGCCGCGTAAAGGAGCAAAGTTAGTTTGATATGAATGCAGAGAAAAGGACACCTGTTTCTTTTATCAAAAATCTGCTGGTAGCCCGTTGGCGATCGCTTTTACTCCTATTTCTTGGGGTATATTTACCATTGCAGATATTTCAAATTTTGGCCGCCCAAGTTTGGCAATATCAAACTGGCTTTCCTTGGGATGTACCAGTTTTATTGGCGGTTCACTCTACAGCCAATGCACCGTTAGATACTCTGGCGGTGGTGCTGACTAAGTTAGGTTCGTTTTGGACTGTGTTACCGATTTTAACTACAGTTGCCCTCATATTAATTTGGCAAAAACGCTGGCGATCGCTAGTTTACCTGCTCATCACCGCTTTGGGAAGCGCCTTTATCAACCGCACAGCCAAGGAATTATGGCATCGTCTCCGCCCAGATTTGTGGAAGTCTCTCGCGCCAGAGTTAGATTTTGCCTTTCCTAGCGGCCATGCAATGACGAGTACAACTTTGGCTATCATCTTGCTGATTTTAGCTTGGCAGACTTCTTGGCGCTGGGTTGTCTGGATTTTTGGGAGTTTGTATGTATTGACTATTGCCTGGACACGCCTTTATTTGGGTGTTCATTTTCCTAGCGATATTCTTGCAGGTTGGATGGTGGCGATCGCTTGGGGAACTGGTGTGAGTATGATTATTAAACCCCATCTGGTGAAAACTGTACCCATCCCTGGTGTGCAGCCTGCGGCGGAAACTACTTTACTCCCAGAAGAACAGGAAAAGTTAGCCGCTAATGAGTGAATCTTTGTGGTAAGCGATCGCTCTTACTAAAAACTACTATCCTAGAATGTGCCAGTCACCATCAAAGATTTTGGGTAAATGTCACATACAAGACTTACGCAATGAAACGAAAAATCAAGGTTTCAGACTGGGATGTAAAGGTATAAGGTGTAAGTCTGCAAAACCCTTACATCCCACTCACTACTCTCAACTCCCCCATTTACGCCTTTTTTGTCGGTGCAGTTGCAACATGGGCTTCGACAATTGTCTGCGACACTTTGGGAATAAACCAGTTGACATCACTGGCTGGGAGAATTGTAGCGCCAACTTGATTAAATTCAATTGCCCCAGTATCAGCATTTGTCTTGAGAACTAAGTTTGTTCCATTCGGAACCTTCAGCACAACATCACCCACAAATTCTTGACCAGGACGGTCAGGATTTAACGCTACAGCATTTACATCTGCGGGTAGATAGATACCTTTGCAATTCCATCTATCTTGAGTTGTCGCGCCATCAGCTAAAAAATAAAGTGCTGCTCCTTTTGAATATTCATCATCATCTAAATTTGGTTCTGGCCCGTAGATAGCTATAGTTTTTCCTGTTTGATTGGTGCATTGTCCCCAATCAAGTCCTGACTCAAAAGCGTATTTTTGTAATTCTAATTCATTGATTTTTTGGTCAATTTGTTCTGGTGTGTAACCTTCTAATTGCTCTTGTGTTGCTTTGGCAGAACGAAATTGATCTAGCTCTTTAGTCAGATTTATATAATCAGGATTTTTGCTAACTTTTGGGCGATCGGCTAAAGCAGGTGGAGCGAATACTAAACTTACAAATAATATAACTGTCAGCAAAAAGTATTTAAATCTTTTCATATCTATCTACCCATTTTTACAAAATTGCAGCTTATGACTATCTCAACCATCTTGTCAATATTCTCATCAGCTATTAAAGTTAAATTTTTGATGAGAAATACTGAATTTTGAATTTATTAGCTTGTTTTTCTGGCTAATTACTGCATATTAACCAGACAAATTTATCATTCTGTTTTTGAGAATCTCATGTTTTGGTACTGTTTCCTAATTTATCTTTATATTTTCTTTAGATATGTCATAACCTCATAACTTCAGGCGCTAAATGGCACTTATTCCGATGATGTTTGTGGGTATTTTTCCGCACAATCAGCAAGAGAATTTTTGTGGCAATTAAAATACAAAATCTCTCATATACCCGTGTAGATTCAGGGATTTGCTCAAATTAATAAATTATTAAATTTAATTTTTTTGTCTACTTGATTGTAGAAAATACATAGGGTAGTATTAAATCTATCTTGAGAAATAAAACTAACGATAGGCGCTGCCCATTGATAGATATATCGATATCTGTAAGTAAAACTTAGGGCTTGTTTCTTAGTGTGATTCAACTAAAAACTCTCTCCTAATTTGTTATAAAAACTATCGTTTATGCGCCATTCGCCAAACTAAAACTTGCAAGATGAACAAGGAAATTTCTTCTCATCAGAGTCTTCATGGTTTAAAGCCAGAATGTCTTTCTTTTACGGAAGTTCTAGCGCAATCTTTTGCGGTAATTGCACCAACAACAATACCCGCATCTAATATTGGCTTAATCGTTGCACTTTCCGGAAGCGGCACATGGCTCAGTTTTTTGATTGGCTTAATTGGACTATTATTTGTCAGTATTAATATCAATCAATTTGCTAGTCGGACAGCATCTCCAGGTTCACTTTATTCCTACATCACTAAAGGTTTAGGTGCGACAGCCGGAGTAGTTTGTGGCTGGAGTTTAGTACTCGCTTATTTATTCACTGGGATGTCTGTTCTTTGCGGTTTTGCCAATTTTAGTGGTGTTTTAATTGGGCATTTGGGCATTCATCCTTCAAGTATTACATTACTGGCGATCGGTGCAGGAATTTCTTGGTATGCCGCTTATAAAGATATCCAACTTTCTGCTGTCGCTATGCTGTGGATGGAAGGTATATCAATTGTTTTAATTGCTGTGTTGTGCATAATTATCTGGGCGCACAAAGGTTTTGCGTTGGATATGTCCCAGTTAACTTTGACTGGTGCGACTCCAGGTAGCGTAGCTACAGGACTGGTTTTGGTGATGTTTGCGTTCTCTGGCTTTGAAAGTGCCACATCTTTGGGTGATGAAGCCAAAAATCCTCTGCGAACCATCCCAAAATCGGTAATGGGTAGTGTGATTTTGGCTGGGTTATTTTATATTTGTACAACTTATATAGAAGTGTTGGGATTCAATGGCGCTGGCGTATCTATTACCAACACAGAAGAACCTTTGGGTTTTTTATCCCGACAGGCGGGAGTAGGTTTCTTGGGTGAATTAGTAGGTTTGGGTGCGTTATTTAGCTTCTTTGCTTGCATTTTAGGCAGTATTAACCCGGCCTCTAGAGTATTCTTTTTGATGGCGCGTCATGGTTTATTTCATTCATCTTTAGGTACGGCGCACTCAGCTAATAAAACACCTCATGTTGCAGTCACAATGTGTTCTTTGATGACATTCCTCGTACCGGCGGGGATGTCATTATTTAATATCAAATTATTCGAGTGTATGGGATACTTGGGGGCTATTTGTAGCTATGGGTTCTTGAGTGTCTATATCTTGATTTCTATTGCTGCACCTGTTTATCTATATAAAATCAACCAACTGCGCCGCCGAGATATCGTGTTTTCTATTCTTGGCGTTGGCTTTATGATGATTCCGGTTTTGGGTAGTGTTGGCATTCCTGGTAGCAGCCTCTTCCCAGTTCCTGAAGCACCGTATAATGCTTTTCCCTACTTATTTTTGATGTACATAGTCGCTACGAGTGGCTGGTTCATTGTCAAAAGAAGACGTTCTCCCCATTTAGTTGCAGGAATGCACCGAGGAATTGAAGAAATTCACGCCCGATTTAGCGATCGCAGCAAAATTCCTTAAGTTTTTGCATCTTTTAATTACAAAAATTCTGAATTGATTTAAATTGATATGAACGGGTTAGTTACCACAATTAGTACCGGGGCATTTGCCTTTAGCGCCACAAATATCGACGATTTAGTGATATTAACGCTATTTTTTTCCCAGATTAACGCCAGGTTTCGCCGTTGGCAGATCATTGCCGGACAGTATCTTGGTTTTACAGCACTGGTAATGGCCAGTCTGCCAGGTTTTTTTGGTGGCTTAATCCTACCACGTCCTTGGATTGGATTATTTGGCTTAGTTCCCATTGCCATTGGCATCAAGTGTTTGTTGAATCAAGCAGAAGATGAATCAGCAGCAGTTGAACCCCAAACAGAAACATCACAAGATACTCTTTTAGCCAAATTATTCAATTTACAAACTTACAGTGTCGCAGCGGTGACGTTTGCTAATGGTACTGACAACATTAGTATTTATGTGCCTTTGTTCGCCAGCGCCACTTGGGAAAGTTTGTTGGTAATTTTGGGTGTGTTTTTTACCTTGGTGGGGTGTTTGTGTTACTTAGCTAATAAATTAACTAACCAAACTGCGATCGCTAACTTATTAACTCGTTATGGGAATAATTTTATGCCTTTTGTTCTCATGGGATTAGGCGCTTTTATCGTTATCGATAGTGGTAGCTTAACGTTATTAAATTTATCTTAAATAAAATCCAATCGGCAGGAGATTCATTCGCAAAATATCTCAAGATTTCCACATATCAATAGAGGTATGAGATTTGAACATATTAGAATTTTCTCTACTAGTTTGGCTTGGCTCATTTAGTGCTGGCTTTGTTGGCGCGTTGACGGGTTTAGGTGGCGGAGTTGTCATTGTTCCCCTATTAACTTCAGTCTTTGGCGTAGATATTCGCTATGCTGTTGGTGCTTCATTGGTGTCTGTGATTGCTACTTCCTTGGGTGCAGCCTCAACATATATCAAAAAAGGCTATACCAACTTGCGCTTAGGAATGTTTTTAGAAGTTGCAACCACAATTGGGGCAATTATTGGGGCGATGATTGCGGTGTTTGTCTCGGTAAAAATGTTAACGATTGTTTTAGCGATCGTCTTGATATATTCTGCATATCTTTCACAACGCCCAAGAATTGAAATTGATCAAAATCAACCCGCAGATCCCTTAGCAAATTATTTCCACCTTAATGGTACTTATCCCACTCCAGATGGCTTGATGTCTTACCAAGTTCATTCAGTACCAGCAGGTTTTAGTGTCATGTTTGTTGCTGGAATATTGTCGGGATTACTGGGTATTGGTTCAGGCGCATTCAAGGTACTAGCAATGGATCAAGCCATGCGTATACCATTTAAAGTTTCAACCACTACTAGCAATTTTATGATTGGTGTCACCGCTGCCGCATCAGCCGGCGTTTATTTAGCCAGGGGTTACATCGATCCGGGATTATCAATGCCGGTAATGTTAGGAGTATTACCTGGCGCTTTTTTAGGAGCAAAAGTACTCATAGGTGCTAAAACACAAATTTTGCGAATTATTTTCAGTCTTGTGCTGGTGGTAATGGCTTTTAAAATGGTCTACAACAGTCTAATAGGGGGGCTGTAAAATGTATAAATATGAGGTTAATTCTAGTTTTCGTTGGCACTCATCAGCATCACCAGAAGCTGAAGTGGCAGCAATTACCTTACCACCAGCAGAACCAGATTCTGATATTCAACAATTAGAAGAACAACACAATAGCAGTGAGATTAATGCCAGTCATATAGCCAGCAAAACCCCCAGTGAACAGCAATTAGAATATATACTCAGCAATCTTTTAAAGTATGGAGTATTAATAGCTAGTTCTGTTGTTTTGTTAGGCGGTATTTTATATTTAATTCACCACGGTTCAGAGCCTGCGACATATCAAATTTTTCACGGTGAACCATCAGAGTTTCGTTCACCAAATGGTGTAATCAATGCAGTTTTATCTGGTAGCCGTCGCGGAATTATTCAATTAGGATTATTACTATTAATCGCCACCCCAATTTTACGTGTAATTATTTCTTTATTGGCTTTTACTATAAAGCGGGAATTAACTTATATAGTTGTCACTCTGTTGGTATTAGCTAGTTTAACTTATAGTTTGGTAGGAGCTTATTTTTAGCTCAATCAACTGCTTTTGTAATAAGTCTAAATTTAAATAAATGGAAATCTTGTGGTGCAGGCTATATGCTTGCACCACAATCTCCAGAGAGTTTATAACAGAAGAAAATTATCATAGGATTACTCTCGAAATCTGCTTAATTGATTTATGATTAAGAATTGAGCAGTTCGTTAATTTGGGGGATGTTTTGCTGAATAGCCTTTGCCAAATAGTTTCTAATTAAGTCAATAGTTTCTACAGAAAAATTTCCACCTAAAAGGACAAAAGCTAAACTAGCAACCCCGATAACTAAGGCTAATACTCTACCAAAACAGCCCGGGTTAATTTCAATAAATCCTAATTTTGATTGACCTAAGACAGAAATCACTAGAAAAACAATACCTAGGGTTAAAAAAATATTTGATAAAGTAAAATTTGCCATTTTAATTTAGTCAATTACCACTTATTCAAATATCTTTATTATAGTCATTATTAATCTAAGTTGCTGTTATAAATACTGACGAAAGTTAGAATTTAATTGTCTAGATACCTCTACCCAAAGATGTGGATGGGGAAGCGATCGCCATACCTCCACCTTTCTCCGCACTTGCTCATGTAGTAAGCGTATATTAACTGCTGACTACCTAACTTACCCAGCAATATTACAAGAATATGAAGATTTTGGTAGACTTTATGTCTAGTTTGCGTTTAAAATACACTAAACCGACAGGAATAGTGTGTATTTATGGAAAGCGCCCAAAAAGCTAGTCAAGAGTTGAGTTTAGCAGTAAATACAGCCCCAGAGCGATCGCCACAGACTGTTCCTCACGAATCCCCAAAAAATATTTTCAAAAAGCTCAGAGGTGGATTCTTGCTGGTTTTGGGATATTTATTATCCCCTTTATGTTGGTGGAATGACCTTTTATTCAATTTACCCATTGCTTACTTTTTTGGGTACTTATGTAGTTTACTTTCCCCAAAATTACTCATACCTTGTTCAATTTTAGGTTACTGGCTCTCTAATGTTGTGGGAATCCTGTTGATGCAATATGGTTCTAAGGATATCTTTCAACAAGATTCTCAAGAACGTAATCTCAAAAAAGAACTGTTATCGGGTTTAGTTTCTTCAACAATTTATACTATCGTCATTATTTTATTGATTCAGTTGAAGATTCTGGAAGCTCCTGTATTATTCGCCAAGAGTTAATAGTTGGTTCTAGTGCAGAATTCAGGAGTCAGATGCTGAATGATAACTCCTGAGTTCTTATTTATAAGCTTTAATTAATTCACTAAAATCCCAGATTTTAGGATTTTCTTTACCAATGACTAAAGGTAACTTACCATTCCATCTTTCAATGGCTTGTTTTTGTAGTAACTCTGTTGTTAAACCATCACGTAGTAATCTATAAGTTTCAGCCTCGCCTTTGGCTAAATTCACTTTCGCCTCAGCTTCTTTTACTGCTTTCAAAGCCAGAAATTCGGCTCGTTTGGCTTCTTGTTCCGCAATTTGCTTTGCTTCTACCGCCTCACCAAAGCGCTCAGAAAAATGAACATGAACTAAAGAAATATCATTCACTGCAATATGATAACTACGTAAACGCGTAGTTAACGCTGTGTCTAGCCCTAATTTGACTGCTCCTCTTTTAGTAATAATTTCTTCCGCCGTATATTGAGAAATAATCGATTTGATTACTTCTTCAACTGCTGGGTTAATGATTCGAGTAATTACATTTTCTTTATTACCAATCTGTTGAAAAATAATATTAACTTCTTCTGGGATGAGATGCCAATTTAGTGCCACATCAGTGAAAACATCTTGTAAATCTTTAGCCGCAGCTTCAGTAGATATTTCCTGTTTCTGTACACGGATACTTAACTTTTCTACTGTATTGACTATTGGGATAATTAGATGAAGTCCTTCGCCTAATATTTGCTCTTGCACTTCGCCAAACTTCATTAATACGCCACGTTCCCCTGCGTTAACTATCACGCAAGGGGTGAGAAAAATAGTAATTAAACATAAAAGTGCTGTCAATTTACCAGCATTATTAAAAGATTTATTGTTTTTCATTGTCGTGTGTCAAATTCACTAGTACTAAAAGGCTGAAATAAAAAAATTCGTATAGTCAGCTTTTCAGCAATTTATAATAGGTGCTTGATTTAGGCTATGTTGTACTAGCTTAAAAAATATTACAGGATATCTGCGATCGCCAACAGCAAGCCCAATGAATACGGCATATTTTCAATCAGGGAAAGGTAGAGAGGCTATTTTTCTCCTGAATTCTGACTTTGTTCGGCTGAGGCTCACGGTGAAAGCTGAATTCTGGGGTATGTGTTTCAGTCCACATCAGCTATCATGCAATCTGTCTACCCTATTAGTAAACTAGTAGAGTTATTTGGTTATGGGGATGGAAAAATGAGAATTTGGCTGGCTTGCTTTGTGCTACTATTCGCCTTGGCAGAACTGTTTGACTGGTTACAAGAATTTTCTCTACCATTGCCGATTTATATTTTAGGCGGAGCGTTTTTAGCAGTTGCTTCTAATTATGACAAAATTGTGGGTTCTTACTTCAGTGACACGTCAATTGCTGCATCACTAGAAACATCACAGCTAGATGCGCCCACTCAACCCCTCGCCTCAATTTCTGCGGTTGAGGATATACAGAAATCGGAACAACAGGTTTAGTCAGTTTCGATCAGAACTGTCACCGCAGCGATCGCAATTAACATTTCATCGTTTTTATCATTGAGCGAGGGAATCGCCCTTCCTTCCACCACCATTCCCCCAGACTCAACAGTGATAGTTTTGCGTCCAAAAGGTAATACTGCAAGAACCTCATCTGTTCTCACTTGTTCGGGATAGGGTACTGCTATTTGAACTTCAACAATCATCTCATTAGGATCATTCAACCCAGCCACTTCCCAAACTCCTGGTAAAGCATTATGAGCGATCGCATTTCGGACTGCTCTCGCAGCTGCTACAGTTGGTTCCTGTCCATGCTGATCTACACCCATTCCCATCTCAATCACTAAGCGTTTACGTACCATAGCCACCTCCTGGACAATAACTCACACCAAATTGAACAAGAATTACGCTTGGGTGAGGGTGAAGGGGCAAAATCAAGTCAAAAGTTAAAAGTCAAAAATTCTCTGACTTTTGAATTTTGAATTTTGACTTCCCGGTAGGAGTGTATGTATTTAAAATCCTCACACTCTCACACCCTTACACCCATTCTCAACAAACAACCTCTGTGCGTATTTCCTGTTAAGGACAAAACAAAGTATCACGGGTGTCCCGTCCTGTAGTGGGATTAGTACCTTTAGCTACCTTGCATAATTTTTTTTGTTCATCTGGACGCAGCAGTACATCAGTAAAATCTGCTCCATCAATAATTGCACCATCAAATTTGGCATTAGCTGCAAACGCACCTTCTAAAACTGCATTAGTCAAATCTGCTTTAATCAGACGGGCTGAGTCTAAAGTAGCATTTGACAAATCAGTTCCCTGTAGATTTGCCGACTCCAAATTAGCAGCAAAGAAACTCACACCACGCAAGTTACTATTGCTAAAGTTACTTTGACGGAGATTAGCTTTGGTAAAGCTAGAATCTGTTAAATCACGTCCAGAAAAATCAGCATCGACTAATATTTCTTTGTTGTATTCGAGTGCTAAAGCTGTTGGCGTATAAGTAAAATTAGCTGTGATGCTAAAGACTGTCCACAGCAATACACTGAGTATGCTTGCCCAAATGCGATCGCTTAACCTAGAATTCATCGTACTTTTAACCAATGGCGAATCATCCTCCATCCCATTATCTCGATATTGGTCAACTAGGTGAAGATTTAGTTACACAATGGTTACAGTCTAACGGTTGGTTGATTCTACATCGGCGCTTTTCTTGCCGTTGGGGAGAGATTGATATTATTGCTCAATATCCAGGGGGACAGGTAGAGGAGCAGGGAGCAGGGGAGCCAGGGAGCAGGGGTGCAGGGGTACAAGGGAGTATTGCACTCAGCACTCTACACTCTACACTCGCTTTTGTCGAGGTAAAAACACGCAGTCCAGGTAATTGGGATGCAGGCGGAAGAAACGCTATCACGCCGCAAAAACAGGCAAAACTATGGCGTACAGCCGAAATATTTTTAGCTCAATATCCCGACAAAGCTGATTATCCTTGTCGGTTTGATGTAGCTATTGTGAGTTATCAGCCAATATCTCAATTACAAACTCAGATCAAATCAGTTCAAGATGCTTTATTTAGTTCATCAGTTGCGGGATACAAATTTCATCTGCAAGAATATATCCCGGCAGCTTTTGATGCTTGAATTGATTAAAGTGAGGGCGAATAATAATTGACAACAACTTAAATATTTTTGTCAGCAATTACAAATTCTTTGCAGTCGCCCTCACCATCAAAAGTTTCACGCTAAAGTTTCCGGACAGTAACCTAATCCACGAACAAACTGTTGGCGAAATGCTTCAATTTCTTCTCTTTCTGGGCTACCATGAGAAACTATCGCTACTTGATAGCGGCGCATCACGTCTACAGGACACTGACCTGCTTCCAAACTCCAAAGTGCCATTTGCACACGCATAGGTGGCTCGTAGCAAATTCCTAATTCATTTAGGAAAGCCCGAAAGTCTCCATCCTGTTGCGCTGAGACTTGACCTTTAAGTTTGATCCTAACCACCCAGCCATCTATTTGATGAATTACGGTAACGAACGAGACTGGTAACTGGGGCGTTGCGTGCAGATGTTGAACGACCCGCAATGTTAGACTGGCATTTGCCAGATAATACAAATATTCCATGTTGGTGCTTGGGATCAAAGCCAATCCTACACTTCTATCATCCTCAATAGATCACTTTCCCGGTAGGGTAGAAGCCCCCGTCTTTGGATGGGGAGTTTTACCCATATTTATGACTCATCATTAGGTATTACTTAATGATGCCCCTAGGAAAACCCTATGAATGAAGTTGTGTTTTCCCTAGAAAATATCAAATAAACCCGTAAAATCTAACATAACCTTCAATGGAGCCAGCAATAACTCAAGGAAATTTTAATAAAGTGACTGCCACAGGAGTAGAAGAAGTAAACTTAGATTGTTCATTAATTGGGTATGATTACGTACTCCCTCCAGAACTGATTGCCCAAAATCCGGCAGTTCCCAGAGATAGTTCTCGGTTATTAGTCGTCAATTCTGCCGCCACAGGTAGGGATTCGGCACCACTACACCACATCTTCCGAGATTTACCTGAACTGCTGCGTCCTGGTGATTTGTTGGTGATGAATAATACCAGAGTTATCCCCGCCAGACTTTATGGAAATAAATCTACAGGAGCAGAAATTGAAGTATTGCTGTTAGAAGAACGACAGCATAACTGTTGGTTAGCCTTGGTTAAGCCAGGAAAGCGTTTTAAATCAGGTTCCCAAATTATTTTTTCTGGTAAAGGGTTAGAAAATGATTCCTCCACTCCCCAACTCACAGCGACAGTTTTAGAAACCGATGCGGCGACTGGTGGGCGGTTGCTGCAATTTGATGTCCCGCCAGGAAAATCTTTGGTAGAACTGTTAGATAAATTTGGTGAGATTCCTTTACCGCCTTACATCACTACCTCAGCCGCTGCGGATGAACAATATCAGACTGTATACGCCGAACAACCAGGTGCGATCGCAGCGCCAACGGCTGGGTTACACTTTACTCCAGAATTACTAGAAAAATTGCGCGATCGCAATATCCATCAAGCATTTGTCACACTCCATGTTGGTGTGGGTACATTTCGCCCTGTGGAAGTGGAGGATGTCACCACCCACGCAATGCACGAAGAATGGATTGAAGTTCCTGCGGCTACAGTAGAACAAATCCGCGCCACTCAAGCCGCTGGTGGGCGAATTATTGCTGTCGGTACAACGGTAGTACGTTCTTTAGAAGGTGCAGCCCAATCGGGACAATTACAACCATTTTGCGGCAAAACCAACTTATTTATTTATCCCGGCTATCAATGGCGGGTAGTTGAGGGGTTAATTACTAATTTTCACCTACCCCGTTCGAGTTTGCTGATGCTGGTAAGTGCCTTGATTGGCAGGCAAAGATTATTGAAAATATACCAAGAAGCGATCGCCTCTCGATATCGTTTTTACTCCTTTGGTGATGCCATGCTGATTTTGCCAGAAGGGAGAGAAATGCTGAGTGCTGAGTGCTGAGTATTTTGGCTATTTGCCATTTTTTGCTAATTAGGTATATTTCAGCCCTTCTCTGCTTCGGAGAGGGGTTGAGAAGAGGTTAATTGGACACACGTTGATTTAGGGTTCTCTGTGCAATTGCTTGCAGTTCTGGCGAAGTTAATGGAGCCAAATAATCAAAAATTTTTTTATTCCGTGCAAATTCACTACTGTAAACAAAAGCACTTTTGCAAGCGTATGCACATAAATTTAAAGGGAAATCATCTGGATCTGAGCCTCTAGCATTAACATCAGCGCCAGCCTGAACTAGCAATTTAACCATTTCTAGAGATTCTTCAAAAACTGCATACATTAAAGGAGTCCAATAAAGTTCGCTGTTGTCTCTTGCATTAATATCTTCTTGAACCGGAATAAGAGCTTGAACTTCTTCCAAATAATTAAAGCGAATGGCTCGAATCAGTGCTGCTGCAACATCCCCATCAGGTATAGTGTAGTCTCCATACATGATTTTTTCCTCCTGTTGGTGTTTTTAATATATGTGGTTGGCTGGAGTGATTTAATTTTTCTGGCTGTAGTGGGTACTCTGACTTATAGGATCTCACTACAAAAACAGGCGGCCATTTATGTATAAACAACATCAACTTCGTCAGTGGTATTGCTGCTTTTCTAGCTTGGGGTTTCACCGAGTGATCAATTGGCGGAAATCGCATTTAACAATTATCTCAGCGGCCTCGGCGTTTTTGGTGTTGGCTGCACCATCCGTAATAAATTTACCAGAAAGCAGAGTATTGGCTGAGAATGTCATCTCTCAGGATTTAGATGCAGCTATTTATTACCAAAAAGGAGTGACACTCTATAACCGAAAAGACTTAGACGGTGCAGAATCTGCATTTCGTCAAGCATTAGAACATGACCCAAATATTGGGATGGCACGGAATTACTTAGGGAATATTCTATTAAGACAAAATCGCTTAGATATAGCTGTTCAAGAATATAGCGAAGCAATTAGAATCAACCCGAATCAGAGTGAAGTTTATTACAACTTAGGGTTGGCGTTACAACGACAAGGTCAGAAAGAAGCGGCTGTTACAGCTTACCGCCAAGCTTTAGTCATCGAACCGAAAATGGCAACCGCGCAGTATAACTTGGGTGTAGTACTGCAAGAACTAGGACAACCGCAAGAAGCGATCGCCGCATATCAGCAAGCAGCTAATCTTGATAGCAGTAATGATAGTGCATTTTTTAATTTAGCGATCGCCCTCCAAGAACAAGGAAAATTAGAAGAAGCGATCGCAGCTTATCGTCAAGTTATCCAGCTAGATCCCAAAAATACTGCCGCTTATAATAACATGGCTGGTTTGCTGGTAGTTCAAGGTCAGGCTACCGAAGCAATTACTGTTTATAAACAAGCAATTCGCCAAGACTCTAAAAATGCCACAGCCTATCATAACTTGGGCATCACTTTATACAATCAAGGTGAACTCAAAAAAGCGAATGCAGCCTTGAAAAATGCGCTGAATAACTACCGCACACAAGGCAACACCGAACAAACTGCCAAAGTTGAACAATTAATGCAGCAAATTACACAGCAAATTGCTCAACAGAAATTACAAGAACAACAACAGCGTCAAGCTGGCAAAAAACCTGCACCTACTGAGAATGTAGCGACACCAGAACAACCCACTCCAGCAACTCCAGGCACAACACCAAGTAATTCCAGTGATGTACCTGTATCTTTAGAACAATCAACTAATTAACAATGGTGAAGTATGAAGGTTGAAATTGATATTTCATACTTCACACTTCATACTTCACACTTTTTTCTGACTAAATGGCATTTCCTCATTAATTTGCTCAATTTCCTGCTGTTCTAGTTGATTCACTTCTCTAATATAAGGAAGTAAAATTTGCGCTAAACGGTGATTGTAAAAGCGATGCAGGCTGTAATTAGGTGCAGCCGGGAACCCACGCCGTTTTTTGTGCCTTCCACCCGCACCAGGATCGAATATTTGGATATTATGAGCGATCGCCCACTCTATTGGGGTGTAATAGCAAGCATCAAAATGTAGGCAATCGATTTCTTGAAAACTTCCCCAATAGCGTCCATATAATCTATCGTCTTTATAAAGGCAAAAAGACATACCCACCGGATGGCGATCGTCTTGTTCGCTGTAAGCGGTAAAAAATACTACTCGGTGGCGATAATCGGCGTGTAGCTGTTCAAAAAATTGTTTGGTTAAATATTTACTCCCCCACCAGCCAAACTTATCACAAGTATCGGCGTAAAATTGGTACATCAATGGAAACAAAGATTTAGGAATTTCATCACCAGTCAGTGGTTGGAGTCGTAAACCAGCCTTTTCTACAGCTTTACGCTCCCGCTTAATATTCCGGCGCTGATTGGCGTTGAACACTGCTAAATAGTCATCAAAAGTATTAAATCCGAGATTTTCCCAGATGTAGCTGTGGTGTAACCAAGAACTAAACCCATTGCGTTCTAAAACCGGCCGCCATTCAGGATCAACATAGAGAAAGTGACAACCAGAAATTCGATGTTTAGTGCAGAAAGCGTCAATTTCATGCACCATCATGGCGGTGATTTCATCTTCATCTTCTCCTGGCGCAATTAAGAAACGATAACCTTCCGCCGGGGTAAAGGGAGCCATCCCCAAGAGTTTGGGATAATATTGCACACCGATGCGATCGCTTAATTCTGCCCATTGATGATCAAAGACAAATTCACCGTAACTATGTCCTTTTAAATAAAAAGGTGCAGCAGCAATTAAGGTTCTGTCTCGCCACAAAGTTAAGTGATTGGGCAACCAGCCAGTTTTATCTGTCGCACTGTGAGAAGTTTCCAGATTTTTTAACCATTGCCATTCTAAAAATGGAGTCTTCAAGGGCAGTGCTAAAGCATCCCAGGCGTTTTGGGGTACTTCAGCGATTTTGTTAATCCAAGCAACAGAATAGCGCGGCTTAAGTTGTTCCACCATCTTTTCAGAAGATTAGGGACTCGGAAGTGAAAAGGCAAAAGCTTTTTGACTTTTACCTTTTTACTTTATTTAGTCTAATGTTCGTTGCACCTGATAGTGTAAAAAGACTTCTTGCTCAACTTGTTCAACTGCCAAAAGTTTGAGCCGAGGAGCCAAATTAGCGAAAAATCCCTGTCCTTCTACTGGGGTGGGTGCTGTCGTACCACCCAAAATCAATGGGCAAATAGTCAACCAGAATTCGTCTATTAAATCTGAGTGAACCATAGAAGCTACTAATTGACCGCCACCTAAGACGACTAAGCGTGTTATATGTATAGATGCCAGATATTGCAACGCAGCTGTAGTGTCAATTGTTCCTGTTGAGGTTTCAAAAACTAAAATCTGTTCAAATTCTGAGCGTCCTTGCCAAACACTTGCTCCTGCTGTTGTGGTCAATAACCAACGTGGGATAGGTTGTTTAAAAAACTTGATTTCCGGATTAAAATCCGCAGATTGTGTAATGACTATATGAACCGGTTGGGGGGTCTTACCCTCTTTGATTCGATGTTGCAGCAGTGTTGGATGTGATACGGTAAGTGTCGTACCGTAAGCACGGAGAGTGCCAGCACCAAATAGAACGGCATCAGAGGCAGCGATTTGTTTTTCTAGGTGTGCTTGATCAGCCCCGGAGCCAAATCGAGCAGCCGATCGCCTAAAATCTGCTATTTTGCCATCTGCACTCATTGCCAAAACCACTGTGGTATGAGGACGATGTTGCGCCATTGGGTTGGTTTGATAGTCTAAAGTGTTTTTCTTGCTAGTGTGTTGATTGTAAAAAATCTCCGCCCAGCAAGCTACTGTTTACCAATTTCATCACTTTATTTTTATGCAACATAAGTCGCAGTTACATCTCGCCCATAAGAGTTTTGGTATAACATATTTCTTTTTATGCCTTCATTGTTTGATACTGTTAGGGGTTGTTAACAAAACTCTCCCAACGTCACAAAATGTCTCATTTAGCTAATCTAATTGCATATTGTTTGCTGTTGTGGTTTGCAGATATGAAGTGAGACACCCGATGGCTAAGTCCCGCCAATCGTCATTTAGACGTATTTTAGTAACAAGAATTTTGCTACTGTTTGTCCCAGTGTTACTGCTGGGGGAAATTGTCGCTTTGAATAAAGCTCGTTCTAGCCTACTGAACACTGCCCGTCAAAATCTCACAGAAAGTGCAGTTCTCAAAGGTGAAAAGATAGTTAATGCGATCGCTGCTCTCAAAACCAGTGTATTAGTTACTAGTCAAACATCTATACTGCGATCGGGTTCAGAGGCTGAAGTCCAAGACTTTATCAATCAGGTAGTCAAAGAACTACCAACCTACATTGAGTGTGTACAATTAAGCAATCTGCAAAACGGCGACATCATTGCTAGTAGTTGTGGCAACAAAGTAATTAGAGAACCCAAATTGCCTTTTTTGGCTGACAATCTGGAAATCAAGGCAATATTACCGCCCAAAGCAGGTACAACAGGCCAAAGAGATACAGAAAATCAACTACAAATAGTACTATCTGCCCCTGTGTACAGTCAAAGTGGGCAATTCAAGTATGTTTTCAGTATGCAGTCGTCACTATTCAAGCACACCAAAAATCATCCAGGCTCACTAGCTGGTTCCACATTGGTAATTGCTGACGATGGCACAATCCTCGCACACCCAATACCAGAGAGAATCAACAGTAATATTCAGGAATACCCTGATGCCAAGCGATTGCAAAGCATTATTAAAAATGCCATCACAGGACAAAGTAATTCTGTCAACTTATCGTTTCAAGAAGGCAAAGAATTAGTCGCTGGTTACAGTGTGATTAGCAATCCCATTGCCCAACAGCCACAACAATGGATTATTTTAGCTGTGACTAGTGTGGACAATGCACTATTTGGTTTAGAGGAAATTAAATTAATCTTAATTGTATTGACAGTTGGTTTAATTGGTGCAACTTTGTTGGCATCGCTATATTTGGCTCCTTACTTGGCAGCCCCTGTGGAAGAATTGCGAGATTATGTGCTGAATATTCACAGTCATCATGCAGCCCAAACAGTCCCGCAAAACTTTAAAATTCGGGAGTTTAACCAACTAGCACAAGCAATTGATCAGATGTTTGAAAGGCTCAAAGCCTGGGCGGAAGAATTAGAAATTGCTTGGAAAGAAGCCAAAACTGCCAACCAAATTAAAAGTCAGTTTTTGGCTACAACTTCTCATGAATTGCGTAACCCCCTGAATATCATTATTAATTGTGTGCGCCTAGTGAGAGAAGATATGTGCGATAACCGCGAAGAGGAACTAGAGTTTCTCAAACGCGCTGACGAAACCGCCATCCATTTACTAGGCATTATTAACGATTTACTGGATATTTCTAAAATTGAAGCAGGTAAACTCTCGGTTGTTTCCATACCAATGGATCTGCGACAAACTTTGTTAGAGGTAATTAATATCCAATCGGTAACTGTGCAACAAAAAGGCTTACAGTTAAAAATCACCTTGGGTGATGAGCCGATTCCAGTCAAGGCAGATGCAGCTAAACTGCGCCAAGTATTAATTAATATTATTGGTAATGCGACTAAGTTTACCGATGAAGGCAGTATTGCGATCGCCGCTACAATTAACAATTACAATCACAATTCTCAAGTCATTGTTTCTGTAACCGACACAGGTTTAGGTATTGAACCTGCTCAACAACACAAATTATTTCGCCCCTTTGTACGAATAGATGGTGGTTCTACACGTAAGTTCGATGGTACAGGATTGGGACTAGCAATTTCTCGCAACTTAATTGAACTGATGGGTGGTAGCATTTCCCTAGAAAGTGCTGGTCTTAATCAAGGCACAACTGTCAAAATTATTTTGCCAATCATCGATAGTGAGAATGGGGAAAATGGGAAAGTTACCTCTGAAGAAGAGAAAATCACAGAGCTAAACTCCCACGAAGCAACTTCCACTGAAGATAATTATCAATTACCATTAGTAGAAAAAATTTTAAAGGTTGAGCATTAAATCTCAATTGTTATATTGTTCAGAACCTACTTAACCTGTTGTTTTAGTTTTCTTAACCTCTGAAGATAAGTTCAAGGTTTATTTAAGTGATATTGCCACAATATTTACCTTGAGCTTTGGAGCTTAGTCTGATGAAATTAACTAACAACTTTGGCATTGCTACTGTTGCGATCGCCTTATCTTTAGCTACGGTTGAAGTTAAGCCCACACAGGCTGCTGTATTTAATTATAATTTCACTGCGAATGTGACATCTGGCCCTAACATTAGTCAATACTTTGGTTCTTTTAGATATGATGACACTAACTTAACTGGTGTCGGGACAGAAAACCTAAACGTGAGTAATGGATTACAATCCGTGGTGTTTGATTATTTAGGTACTCGCTACACAGAAACTGACGATTTTGATTTTCCCGCGGGAATTGCACCTGTAGTTAGCTTTAACAATGGTAATTTTGTAGGACTCAGCTACTTAGTCGAAGATCAGTTTTTCATTGGTGATGTCAATACTCCGTCAACTACTGGAAATAGATTTTATAGTATTGTGAGCGCTGACTTGTTATCGACCACGGAACAAGGTGCAGTTACTTACACTAGAGTTCCAGAACCATTAGCGCTTTTTGGTACAGCGATCGCCACGGCTACCGGATTTTTGGTAAATCGTAAGAAAAAGCATCTGTAATGCAATAAAAATAATAGGGTGGATATGATCATACCCACCCTATTACTAAATTCTCACTCCTGACTTCCTTCAGCTGCCACTCGCAGCGCAGCCTAAATTATATTTAAACAAATCTGCCGCTAATCGGGTTCCGGCGCTGGATGCCAATTACAGACGGACGAGGAAAACCTTGGGGTTGATTTTGACCACCATCAGTAGTGGGAATGTTGCCAGGCCAGCTACTACCACGAGGAACCGTACGAGTTTGGTTAAACAATGTACCATCCAAAGCCAGCATTTCTATACTGCGGCTGAGAATCGTACCATCATTAATTGGTGAATCTTCACCGGGATGCTGTACGGAAATAATCAGTGTATCGCCGACAAAAGTTGGCCCTGTCATTTCACAACGCACAGGCCCTTGAGCAAACGGAAAGACTCTTCCAGCATCAGGCCCACTGGTGGGGATAAAGAATAGCCAGTTATTACCAAACACACCTGTGAAATTGGCGATATTACCAGTACTTGTGTGATTAATAGTTATAGGACTACCAGCTGCACCCACGTTGAAACCGTTATGGGTACCTGTAGACATATCCGTTACACCCCAAACATTGGCTTGATTGTCAAATACAAGGTTGTCTATACTAGCAAAACCAGCACCATTGACTGATCCGGCTTCGCCACCTTGAGCAAATCTTTGCCATCTAAAGGTGAGTCCGGTGCTATCAGCACTGTCTTCAATGATTTTGTAAAGTCCACCTGACTGTTGAGTAGCATTCACATCAGTGCTTAACTTAGCAACTTGAAAAATGCGGGAGTCAGGATAACCATCACTACCAGGCGCACCATCAGTATAGGAGATGAACACTTCTCTTCTATTGATGGGATGTATTTCCAAATCTTCGGGACGGGCGGTAGGAGTTCCCCCAACTAAGTTTGCTGCTAAGAAAGCATCACAGAGAACAGCACCTTGAGTGGGATAGAAATCTGCTAGTGTTCTACCTTGATATTGGGGTAAAGCTGTAGCTTCGTTAGTGCGATCGCAATTAAATCCGCCACCATCGATAGTTTGTCCTGCTATCCCATTACGTCTAGGTAGTGGTAAACGACCATTGTTTTGTGCTAAACCACGCGCTGCAAATTCAACAGACGAAATGATTGAAGGGGCGATGGGATTTGTGGGGGTGTTTAAACGTAATGGTATCCATTGACCCGTACCATCTGGATTGTAACGAGCTACATATAAAGTACCTTGTTCCCACAAATTACTATTAGCTTTACTGTTTGGCGAAGTAACAACCCCATCACTGACAAACTTCCATGTGTGTCCACCGCGTCTATCGTCACCCATGTAAGCAACTAATTTTCTCCCAGCTTCAGCACGCATGGTAATGTTTTCATGGCGGAAACGACCCAAAGCAGTATGTTTCCGAGGACGGAAACCAGGATTCACTGGGTCAATTTCTACCATCCAGCCATATTTTTCGCCAACTAAACCAAACCTTTCGCCAATTGTCTCAGGGGTGTAACCTGTTTGGCTACCATTGGGTAGGACTGCTTCTGTCACTCCGACAAAAAAGGCAGAACCACCTTGAAAGTTTTCTTCCGCAGTTAAGATTGTTCCCCAAGGACTCGTACCACCAGAACAGTTAAACCCAGTACCAATAATTTTGTTACCCAGTCCATCAGCATTGACACTTTCAAATACTTGAGTAGCCGCAGGGCCAGTCCCATATAAATAATTTTGGTCGCCTTGCTGATAGCTGAGAGTTCCCCAACTAGTAACGCTTTGATATCTATCGCTTCTTTGGCGGTTAATTCCCAAACCAGACAGACCATGAATCCGGCGATTTCTCGGATCTCTAACTACGGTATAACGTCTAGCAGAGTTGCGGCGAGAGATGCGGATAATTGAGCCGCCTACGTTATATAAAAATTCCCCTTCTAGTTCCACACCTCTGGCTGCTGGTAAAGACCGACCAATGACTGGTGGAAATGTTGTTGGTAGCCCTTGAACATCAACAGGTGCTTCTGGTGCTAAATCAGAAAGGGGAAAACCAACATATTCATGATTAACCCACAAAAAGCCTTCATCATTGGTTCTGCCGAGAGGAATGAAACCAGTGTAATCGCAGTTGTAACCAAAGTATTCATCAGGGTTGGGAAACACGCGATCGCCCCAACTAACAATCACATAACGTTCATATTCTGGTGGTACTACAACATCATCAATAACGTTATAGCTAGGCAAATTGGGAGTTGTAGATGGAGCAATATTCTGCCCTTGTCCAATTCCTGTTGGTAAAAAACTCCTTTGAGTTTGATAAATCGGTAAAGGATGAGGTAAACGTACTGGCGTAAAATTTAGTGGAGTTGTTGTTGCCTCTGCGACACCAGACAAACCTGTTAAAAGTTTGTCTCCCAATACAGCAGCCCCTGCACTGCCACCAAAAAATATGAGAAGTTGTCTTCGACTGAATGTAGACATCAAATTATCCTCTGTTGTATCAGGAGAAATTTACTAGTAACCAACTCTTTTTCAAGCTGAATAAATAACTCAAACTATGTGAGTTTTGCTAATTTCAAACTTTAGTAATCCCAGGTTAAAGTGCAGGTTAATCCTGATTTTTATTTTTAAAGTTCCACACTATACCCTAGATTTTGATTAACTTAATTAACAATAATTATTATTGGGTTATCTTATGGTTAACTAAAAATTATCTCTGTCTTTATAGGCATAATTTCTCATATTGCTCATAAAAAAATCCCCGACTTTCTGAAAAAGTCGGAGATTTTCACCGCAGTGAGAAAACCGAAAATATTGATTATTGACTAGAAGCTGTAGTGGGATTAAGAGGAATTAAAGGCTGCTTAGACATTGCGTCTAATCCTACCGATCGCAAAATATCATCCCAATCTCGGACTACAGTTAAATCATTGGGATGGGCTGCACGTAAATCAGCCAAAGTTTTTAGAGTATCATGCCAATAACCATTTTCTGCATAGATGAGTACACGTTGTTTAGGTGTTGCTGTTTGTAATTTATTCGCTACCGTTGGTGTTAGTTCTACTCGTTCGATCCAGCCACTAGCAATGGGATCACCACTGCGATCGCCATTGGTGGAATCACACAATAGAGAAAAGCGCCATTGATATTTCTTCCCCACTTCTAACCCGGCAAAATCCCCTGGTAAGCCATAGCTCATAATTCCGGTGCTGGCTGTTAAGGGTAAAGTTTTATCGAGTAATTCTTCTCCGGCTTCATCTCTAAGTAAAAATTCGGCTTGCTGGGCTGAGGTTTGGGGAACATTCACAAAAAATGTCGGGCGATCGCTAACTGTTAATTCCACGGGAACTTGATTAGCTGCACTCTTGGGAGGTTTGGGGGGTAATACTCCACTAATATCTTGTGGACTGCATTTTCCCCGCGCTGCGCCAGCTTCCAGATTGCGAGAACCACGAATTCCTGGCACTTTAAATCTTAATAGAGAACGCCGACGCGGAAATAATCTAGGCGTGGAACGCGGAAGACTGAATTGAGCAACATTATAAGTAGGCGCTGCAATGGTGGGGATTGTACTGAGAAGCAAATCTGGAATGAGAGTTAAACCTAGTGTAATTAATAGTAAGTTTTTTTTGAGCATATTTTTTACAATATATATGTTTATATTAATGACTATTTCATAGTATTTAAAGTTTCATTTTGTGAATCTCTCTGCCTAAATTTAGTGAATTTAGGCTTAATATAGCCTCAGTGAAATCACTATAGCACTCCTAAATAACGAGATTCCTGACTTCTTACAGAAATCGGGAATCTGAGTTTATCGATTTTTATCAATCAATTTCATTTAGAAATATTAAACAGCCAATGACAGATTAAAGAAAAACAGGTAGTTTGGACGCACATTAACTAAATATTTTTTACAAAAAAATCATTACAGGGCTATTTTTTAACATTTACACTTTAGCTAATCAATCAAGAGGTAATACTAATGCTTGGTCAAGATTCCCAACACCGCAATTTCCGTCAAACAGTTTTAACCATTGGCGGGACAGTAGTTGTCACCAGTGTAGCGATCGCCGGATTAATTTTAGGATTGCGCGAACTGGGTAGTTTGCAGGGAATGGAATTAGCTACATTTGATTGGTTAATGCGATCGCGTCCAGATGAAGGAGTAGACAATCGTTTTTTAATCGTTGGTGTGGATGATACAGATATCCAAACCCGCAAAGAATATCCCATTGAAGACGGTACAATGGCGCAGTTACTAACAAAACTAGAAGAACACGAACCGCGCGTAATTGGGATTGATATTTTGCGGGACGTGAAACAAGGTACAGCCGCAGGTCGTACAGACTTAATGCAAACATTATCAGCAAACGAGAATATTGCCGCAGTCTGCGTCGTCAGTAAAGCCGATTCTCCCGGTATCGCCGCCGCACCAGGGATTCCCGAAGATAGAGTTGGAGTCGCAGATTTTCCCGTAGATGCTGGTGGTACAGTCCGTCAAGGGATGATTATTTCCATTCCTAAAGCTTCCAAACTGCCAAAACCTAGCGAACATATCTGCAATATCGCCGACCCCGAAAACCAATTACCATCTCTGAGCTTTCAAATGGTGGTGCGTTATTTAGCCGCCCAAGGAATTGAACCAGAACTGACAAAATCTGGGGAATTAAAGTTTGGTTCTACCGTTCTCAAACGCTTAACGCCAAAATCGGGTGGATACCACAACATCGATACATCAGACTACCAAATACTACTTAACTATCGTTCTGCCAAAAACGCTGTCAAACAAGTATCTCTCAGTGAGGTTCTAGCAAATAAAGTTGACCCAGCGTTGATTAAAGACAAAATTGTCATGATTGGCTACACTGCCCAAATTGTCAAAGATACTTTTTATACACCTTATAGTGCAGGGTCAGCGGATAGTCAAAAAATGCCAGGGGTAGTAGTTCACGCCCAAAATGCTAGTCAGATATTAAGTGCAGTTTTGAATAAACGACCTTTATTTTGGTATTGGAATGAATTACAAGAAGGCTTATGGGTATTTGCTTGGTCACTAGTCGGCGGATTTTTAGCTTGGCGGATTCGTAAACCTTGGCTGTTGATCTTGGGTGGAGGAGTAGCGATCGCTATATTATTAGGAACCAACTATATAATATTTATCCATGCTGGTTGGATACCTCTAGTGCCACCAGTTTTAAGCCTTTTAGGTAGTGCTGTTGCTGTTGTTTTAATAGATAGATATGCCGCTACAATTGTTAAAACAGTTAAAGGCTTCCTCAAAATTAATATTGATATTGACGAAGACAAAAAAAATCAAGAGGTCGCGGCAATTACCGAAAGTGATTACTTTTTAGAATTACAGCACAAGGCTAAAGATTTGCGGGTTCGGGAGAATGAAGACAAATTATCTCTTACAACTACACCTGTTGTGAATGATTTCGATAATCATAATCTTTTACCTGACACAATCATTAATAAACCCTCAAATATCGAAACTACAGACATAGATTATTTACAACAAGTACGCGATAGGCGAAACAAACTTAACTCCCAAGAAACTTTACTTCCTCAAACCTCAAACAATAACTTAGAAATAACCACAACACCAACAACAATTGAAGAACCAGACGAATTAGAATACTTAGCAGATTTACAACGTCGTAGTAAAAAATTGAAGGAAAATAAATAATCATCATGAATTACCAAGAACCTGCCGAATCATCACCCCACAATAGTAAGTTAGATATCATAGATTTACCTGACGAACAACGACAACTTGTTAATTGGATAACTCGCCAGCAAAAAGTTAGTCTATCAGAAGTATCAAGTCATCTGAATATTACAGAAGAACTGGCACAACAACAGCTACAAATATTAATTAACCAAGGGTTTATTCAAGAATCAGAAGATAATCAATTAGTTTGTTATCAACCCCACTTTTCTACCCAAAAGAAAAGTAAGCTGAGTCAAAATATATGGGATAAACTCTAAACTATATAGATTTATACTCTGCGCTCTCTGGGTTTGGGCAATTCGCTAAAAGAAAATCACTTTTATCATGTCAAAAATTGTATCTATCCACTCATTCCGCGGCGGTACAGGTAAATCAAATTCCACCGCTAACCTAGCAGGAATAGTTGCACGTTATGGTTATCGAGTTGGGATTGTTGATACAGATATCCAATCTCCAGGTATTCATGTTCTGTTTGGTTTTGATGATCAGAAAATCAAATATTCCCTTAATGATTATCTTTGGGGACGCTGTAATATTGAAGAATCTGCCTACGATGTTAGCTCAACTTTAAGTCAAACAGTAGGAGCTAAGGGACGTATTTATCTCATACCTTCGAGTATTAAAGCTAGAGATATTACTAAAGTTCTGCGAGAAGGATTTGATTTTAATTTACTCAATGAAGGCTTTCAAAAACTACTGGTTGCTTTGAAGTTAGACTACCTATTCATTGATACCCATCCAGGACTTAATGAAGAAACCTTACTTTCAATTGCTATTTCTGATATTTTAGTGCTGATTCTCCGCCCCGATCGCCAAGATTTTCAAGGCACAGCCGTCACAGTGGAAGTAGCCCGTAAACTAGAAGTCCCAAAAATGTTGTTGTTAATTAATAAAGCGCTCCCAGCCCTAGATTTTGATGCACTCAAGCAACAGGTAGAAAAAACATATAACGCACCTGTCGCGGGTGTTTTACCGCTGTCTGAAGAATTGATTCAACTGGCCAGTAGCGATTTGTTTTGTTTACGTCATCCAGAACATCCCTTCAGTCAAGTTATGACTAAGGTAGCCAAAATGATTATCCAATAGACATTTTCTAACTCTATTACCAAGGATTACCAATCATGGTAAAAGCTGCCCAAAAATACGGATGAGTCAACTTTCTATCACCAAGTTCTAGTAGGACTGGTGGTAATGCTACATCACCACGCGCAGTTCTCAGCCTACCCATTTCTATCCGCACTTGGCCTTTGAGCATGGCGACTTGCGCTCGTCGCAGAGCTTCGGCTTTGATAGGCGCTTGTTTCAACTTTTCATAAAATTGAGTCATCAATCCGAGAGTACCTTCATCGGAAACGTACCATAAACTCGCCAATGCAGACTTTGTCCCAGCTTGCACCGCAAAGCCAGCAAAACCTAATTCTGCATCTTCGTTACCCAAGGCTGTACGACAAGCACTCAGCACGACTAGTTCTACAGGTGGGTTATTCCAGCCGAGTTGACGGATTTGATCCATTCTCAGTTGAGTGTCCCACAATTGAATATAAGAGTTATTCGGCGCACCTGAGTTAAATTCTCCAT
This sequence comes from Nostoc cycadae WK-1, assembly GCF_002897135.1. NCBI lineage: Bacteria > Bacillati > Cyanobacteriota > Cyanophyceae > Nostocales > Nostocaceae > Nostoc > Nostoc cycadae. Next base: position 93,983 of record NZ_DF978429.1, read on the forward strand.
GAGTAGCAAGATGAACAATCCCGAATGCTTTTTGCTGTCGTTGGGCTTTGAGATTTGTTAAAGTGAAGGCTTCATTTAAGAAAACTCTACCAGGCCAAAGCTTTTGAGTGATAGTAGTCAATTCTGAAGGTACAGATGGTAATGGGTCTTGATTCATAAATTGCGATGCACCCATACCTAAAACTTCAGATTTCTTAATATCAATATATTGAGTATCTGTCAGGCTCAGACTTGGCATTAAACCAACACTATAGTTTTCAATGAGATACTGTTTACCATCATAAAGTGCGGCTATGGGCATGGTTCGCAAACCTGCATCTACAATAAACACTAGATTATTAATTTGCCTTGCTTGCAGGTTATATTTCAAGGGTGCAATTAACCAGTTGTATAATTTTGTAGCAGGAGTAAGATAGCTGTTTAACAAAGTTGCTTGGGTGACATTGTTGGTAAACTGTTTACTCATAGCTAAGACTTGCGATCGCGTCACATTAACTACTTTCCGAATTGGCTCACCCTTACCTGTAACTACTAATAACTCTAAAACATCATCGTCTTGAGGTGTGAGTTTTTGTTCTGGTAAAACATCACGTTTGAGAGTTTTCGGTATAAAAGAAACATAAATTAAAGCAGGTTTTACCCCTGTAGCATTTTCAATATTTACTAAAATCTCACTAGCTTCTTTAATACCTTTAATTGGCGGTGTACCTGTACCTAAATATCGCGCAAACTGGTTAGTAAATCTTGCATCAATTTTAAATATATCCTTATCTGTTTCTGCATCTAAAGAAGATTGATTTTTCTCTAAGATTGGTATACTAGCAGTTTTCTTTTCTTCTGTCTCAGAATCAACCACATTAGTGAGGTCTACATTCAGCAGATTATTCGTTGCGGGATTCAAAGGATTATTTGGCTCTAAAGGAGGAGGATTATTTGTTTCGGGATTAGGTTGGGGATTATCTGTTTCGGGATTAGGTGGAGGAATAATTATTGGTTGTCGCGTTATATTAATATTGATTGATTGCGGTGCAGATTCCGAAACACCATCACTCGCTTTAATCGTAAAAGCCGATACTCGACCCACAGAACCTCGTTGGGGAGTATAAACTAAAACGGTATTTGGATTCAGCACTGTTCCTGATGTAACTGGTGTCCCATCTTGAAAGGTTACAGAACCAGACAATATCCCATCAAGAATTATTTGACTGACATCATTATTAACATCATTAGTATTGATATTTAATGAACCAAAAGTAAATGTAATAGGTCGATTTTGGCGTGTATTAATTACACTATAGTTGTCTGTTAAAGTAGGTGGTGTGTTAACAGAATTAATGGAAATTAAGCTAGGAGTACCTTCTGCTCGTCCGCCTAGTGGAATAACAGGAAAAATGTGAATTGGGGATGTGGGAGAAATTTGAGAATTGTCACTATCTGGGATGATTTTTTCAGTAGCTGCCTCATTACCAACAATACTTATTTTGCTAACATTAATAGCGGCTGCTGTACCATTCAAGTTAGCATCACCCACAACAAATGGAACGTTATTTACACCTCCATCATGTTGAATCGTAACAGCCCCAGGTTGAGTAAATGCGCTGGTCAAAATTGAATTTCCGGTAGGCTGACCATTATCAAGAATTTCTCCTAATACCCTAACTGTTCCATTGGCTAAAAGATTAACATTACCACCTTGAGCGAATGGGGGTGTATTGGGCAACAACATAGCGGCTTGATTTGGAGAATTTGCATTGATAAACTCAATTTGATCAACATCAATACTCCTAGCACTTGTATTAATACTGCCAACAGTAATATTACCATCAGCTATTAAATTGACTGCACCTGCATTAGCAGTCCCTAAAATCAAAGCTGCTGAAGTATCAATATTATTAGTTGTAATATTACCGCCTGCTGTTAAATTAACTGCACCTGCTGTAGCAGTTTCAAAACGACTGAAAGCTGAAGCATCAATATTATCAGTTGTAATATTACCGCCTGCTGTTAAATTAACTGCGCCTGCCAAACCAGTAAATCTATCATTAGTGGTGATATCTTGAGTTGTGATATTACCGCCTGCTGTTAAAGAAACAGGGCCAGCTAGACCAGTAAAACTATCGGTAGTGGTGATATCTTGAGTTTTGATATTACCTATTGCCTGAATAGTGACGGCATTTGCCTTAAGAGTGACGGCATTTGGATCAATAATATTTGTGGTAACAACATCACCATTGCTAACATTCAAACCAGAACCAGTTAACTTTACCGTACCATTTTCAATCTGCAAACCAGAAGCATTCCCAACACCACCACCAGTTAACAATGCTGGTAACGAATTCGATACCAGATTATTATTAGTTGCATTCAGCGGTTGAATTTCTAAACTTAAAGGATTCCCCGCCATACTCAATTTGAGTAAACTACTGCCGGGTACAGCCGCAATTGTGATGTTACCACCAGGCGCTGACAAAGTTCCTGGACTTACGACTGTGCCACCAAATAGACTTAAATTATTCCCTGATGGCACTGCCAAATTACCTTGATTGAAAATGGCACTAGCGACACTGCTATCAAACGCGAAACTATTGGGTGTGCCGATAAGTTGGCTGTAGTCGTTTGTCCCAACCGCATTTAACCAGTTATTATTACCAAAACCGAGGCGTGTGGCTGTGGTAGCGGTGAATGATGCAGGTACATTTAAACTAGAATTAGCACCAAAGATAATGCCTGCGGGGTTGATTAAATATAAGTTAGAATTCCCGCCACTAACGCGAATGATGCCGTTAATTATTGATGCTTCACCACCTGTAACTCTACCTAAGATATTTTGAATTGATGGTTGCGATAAAAAGTTAGCTGTTTGGTTAGCATCTAGACCAAATTTGCTGAAGCTATGAAAGAGGTTGGCTTTGTCGCTACTTAAACTACCACCACTAATATTAATATTGTTATCTTGAGTGTTAACAGTTGTACCTGTACCATCATTGGCGGGGGTGATGTTTTGGGCTTGGACTTTTGCAGGTATTAAATATAAACCTAAAATGATGTTGATAGCTGTTAATGTTTTGACTTGAGATAAATATTTTTGCTGATGTTGTTGAAAAATTATTGGTAATTTGCTTGGGATTTTATTAAATTTAATATGCAAAAAAAAACTTTTAACATACTTATTATGAATTAAAACTCTATGTAAACTTCTTTTTTGATAGTTTAAAGTATACATGAGTCAGTGTGCGTTTAAAAGCTTTCTAAATATTAAATTTTGCATATTGCCAATTGGTCAACTACAAAAAGTTAAGAAAAAATAAATTTTTATATATAAAGTTTTTCAATTACTTCTGAATCTATAAAAACCCAAATTATTTAAACGAGAAATTCCCTAACTTATTTAGGATGAATGTCTCATAAATTTGGCAATCTCATCTGGAGAATGAGCTATAAAATCTGCACCGTGGGTTTGTAACTCTTGCTCAGTTCCATAACCATAGGTCACACCAATTGTAGTAATATGATGGTGTTTGGCTCCGATTATGTCGTGTTTGCGATCGCCTACCATCACCACAGTCTCAGGTAAAAGATTTTCTCTCATTAAAATATAGTGAATTAAATCAGCTTTGACACTCCGCACTCCATCAAGTTCACTACCATAAACACCATCAAACAGCGGTGATAAGCCAAAATGTTCAATAATCCGTGTCGTGTAAATATAAGGCTTGGAAGTTGCCACAAAGGTTTGATAACCAGCACCACGAATAGCTGTGAGAGTTTCTAAAACTTGGGGATAAAGAGTATTTTCAAATAAGCCAATTGTAGAAAAACGACTACGGTATAGCGAAATTGCTTGTGCCAGCATTGTCTCATCTGAAGTCTTTAGTAGCTGAGAAAAACTATCTTTAATTGGCGGGCCAATACACCAATTCAATTCATCAACTTCTGGTGCTATGTGACCAAGTTCAGACAGAGCATACTGAATACAGCGAGTAATTCCCGGTTTAGGGTCTGTCAGTGTCCCATCTAAATCAAACAGGATAGCGTTAGCAGGCATAGCTTATAAGTAGAGTGACATAAATAATTGTAATTAGGACAAGGCAGGAGGCGGGAGGGAAGAGGATGGTAGCCTTGTTTACCTTTCTGAACTTATTTTTGTTTTTTCACGCCGACTTACTTACCAGTTATCATACTTACTTAAGAAATTCAGATTTTATGACTAACTACGTCTCTCTACACTTAGTAATGCAATTCCTAATGTCACCACACTAATTCCCACACTTTGAATCACGCTTAAAGTTTCGCTAATTGTTCCCCAGGCGACTAACGCCGTCAATGCTGGACTACTTGCACCGATAATAGAAGCCTTTGTCGCACTAATCATCCGAATTCCCAAATTATTTAAAGTGTGTCCAGCAAAGCTGACTAAACCTGAAAAAATGCTACCAATCCACATTGGTGTCCAATCAAGTTGAGTACTGGGAATTGGCCAGAACAGTAAGCTAACACCAGAAAGCACCAAAGTAGTGGCAAAACTAATCCAAGTGAAGGGAACTGGATGGAATTTTTCTAAACATTTTTGGGCAATTACACAATAAAAAGCGTAAACAATTCCGGCACCAACACTAGCAATAATCCCTAAAGTAATAGCGGAACTGCTATAGCTAGTAGAAGATGGCGGAATAGTTAGAACACTACCTACTAAAATAATACCCATGACTAGCCAACGAAAAAAGGTGGGGCGATCGCCAAAAAACTTCCAAGCCAGCAGCGCCGTAAACACGGGATAAGAAAAGAAGAGGGTGATAGCAATTCCTGTGGGAATCAAGCCAATGGAAATGTAGAGTAAGGCAATATACACAAACATCAATACCCCACAGCCCAAGACTTGGCTGATCACATCTGTGCGATGATGCTTGAACATATCTTGCAATTCTTTCAGTGCCGATGGATATAACTTGAATGCTAAAGAAGCCATGAGTGGAACTACCAACAGCATCCGCATGAACATCAGCAAGAATGAATTCTGTAAATCCGGTTTAACGTATCCACCGAGTAAAAATAAATTTAGTACGAGATGTTCGGAAAACAAAACTCGCACAGTTACGTTATGAAACGCCAACACAAAGGAGGATAAAAGAACCGTCAGGATGCCTAACACGCTAAAAAGGTTCCGAATGGACAACCAGATTGTATTGTTAAAGCCACTATTTTTTCTGGCTTATAGTTTTATGTATGCAAATATAATTCGCCTTTAAGAATGACAATAATTGTTATTTTAAAAGCTATTCATTAACTAATTGAACGAGACTTTAGCAGTATTACATGGCTATAGGTAAATTTCAAGTCCTTAGAGTATAAACTATATGCTAAACTGATAATTAGAGTAATTAAATAATTTATTTCCAAGTCAATAAAGAAAAAGCATGGCTGAACTGGTGATTGGAGGGTGTCTCTGCGGCTATGTGCGATATTAGTACAACGGAGAGCTAGAATCAGCAAATTACTGCCATTGCCAAGATTGTAGGAAGACGACAGGTAGCGCTTTTAATGTTGGGGTACGTGGGCAATCAACCGCACTCCGTATCATATCAGGTAAAGTGAAAAGTTATACAAAAATGGGAGATAGCGGCGGTACAATCATTCGGGAATTTTGCCCAGAGTGCGGTTCGCCCCTGTTTACCAAAGCGCCAGCAAAGCCACAGTTTATCTGGATAAAAGCAGGAAGTCTTGACAATCCGATGTTCGTCAAACCAGTACATCAAATCTGGACTGATTCAGCCGTACCTTGGGCTTATATTGCTGCTAATTTGCCTGGTTTTAGCCGGAATCGTAATCTTTAATCTCTGGAAAAATTATCTTTAAGATTTTGGGTTCGTCATTTGCATAGATGGACGTTGAGAGAATTCATCATACCACTGAGCCAGTTTGGGATCTGACTTTTCCCGTTAAGTCTTGAAAGGCTTGCTGGTAAAGGGCTTGAAGAACAGCACAGCATATACGGTAAATTAATTGTCATCGGGTACTAAAGGTAACAAGCAATGCTGGACTGGTGGGAGAAGAATTTTGCAACCATATCTCTGGGAGATCGCCGATTGAATGAGCGCGCAATGTCAATTGGGTATGCTCTAAGCCTTGGATTTGGGAAAGCACTGTCAGAAATCTTCAGCAATGGAACGGTACTCAAGAGAGCCTATGAGTTTTTGCCAACCCAAAAGTGCAATTTTCCAGCGTGATTGAGCCGCACTGTCAGATGACGGCAGAAAATGTTGCAGAACGCGACATAGTGCTGTGTGTTGGAGACACAACTTTTCTAGATTATGGCAGTATTGAGGTGAAAAAAGAAGGTTACGGCCCAATTGGTAAAGGGGGTAATGGTTTAATATTACACAGTGCCTTAGCGATAGAGCCTCAGAAAGGTCAATCCATAGGTCTGTTATGGCAAAAACTTTGGAATCGTGAGCCGAAACACAAGCCACCGAAAGATGAAACACCGACACAGAAGAAAAAAAGGCAAGCAGCAGCACGTAAAGAAGCCCGAAACCGCCCTTTTGAACAGAAAGAATCTTATAAGTGGGTAGAAGCTCTAACCACTGTAGAAAAGCTTGTAAGCCAGCACACACAAGTGATTCATGTTTTCGACCGCGAAGGTGATATTACAAAAGTTTTTGATCAACTTCGCCAACTCCAACACACTGGAATCATAGTTCGTGCGGCTCATAACCGTAGTTTAGATTCCGAAAGCGAACGTCTGTGGTCGAAGTTAGAAGCTCAACCTATTAGTTTTGAACAGAAAATTGAATTACCATCCACGAGCCAGCGTACTGCTCGTCAAACCAAACTAGCTATACGATTTTGTCCGGTCAATCTACGTACTCCTTATCGTTTTGATAACCGTAACCCGCTATCTGTGTATGCTGTTTATGCCACAGAAATTGATTGTCCCGAAAGCGAAACACCTGTGGAATGGATGTTGTTAACAACAGAAGTTATTGCAGATATTCAGATGGCTTCTACAATTTTACGTTGGTATACGTATCGTTGGCGTGTGGAAGAATACCATAAAATTTTCAAGTCTGGATGTCAGGTAGAAAAATACAGACTTGCTGCTGATGGGATGAAAGTTCTCATTGGTTTCTTGAGCGTGATTGCGGTAGAACTGTTGCAACTAACTTATCTACACCGCACTCAACCTGACTCTCCTGCCATTGAGATTCTTAACCCCCTTGAACTTAAGATTTTAAAAGCTAAGTCCCCCAAACTTCCCAAAGTATTAACAGTTAGCTGGGCTGTTGAAGTCATTGCCCGTCTTGGCGGCTACTTAGAACATCGAAGTAAAACACCCATTGGTATTCAGGTGCTGTGGCGAGGTTGGTTAAAATTACACGACCTTTGTGAAGGTTGGCAGCTTGCAAAAGAGACTTAACGGGAAAAGTCAGGTTTGGGATAACTTTGTCGCCATTGCCATTCCAATAGGCAAATTTCTAACCCCAGTGCTGATGCGAGGGTAATGTGAGCCAGCTTGGGTGTTTGGTCGAGTTGATCGGAAATCTTCTCCAAGTATTCTAAGATGCGGAAAGCACGCGATCGCTCTAATTCGATAATTTTGGGTGATTGCTCTGTTTCTGTCCGAAATTTTCGTTCTCTGATCCAGTTACTTATACCATCGATAAATGCAGTTGTTATACCTTCAAGGTGCTGTAAAAATCCATCAGAATAGTCAGCAACAATTTTGATGTCAGGGTTTAAGTGATTAAGATAAGCAGTAATGATGCGAGTTTCACTCAAAATAAATCCGTCATCAGTAGCCAATGTTGGCACTTTATTCGCCGGATTGTAATTGAGTAATTCACTATGGCGATCGCGTACTGTAACTAGTTGCAGTTGTACTTGTTCAGTTAAATTTAGTTCAATTATTGCAACTCGCACAATGCGGGCGTACTGAGATATTTCTGTATAGAAGAGTTTCATGAGTTAATGCCAATTTTTTTACATAAGGTAAAGCTGGGCTACAGTTATAACAACTAATAGCCCAGCTACATGAAATTATCTAGCAGTAACTAGATTTTGCACAATTTAAACTGCCACTGGTTCACGTCGGTTGTATACAGAAGCATCTCCCTTAATAGCTTCACTTTGCTTACCATCAATACCCACTGGAGTATCACCAACAATAGTGACACGCTGAACATGACGGGGTTGATTGCCGTAGTCTGCCACTGCATAATGTTGTGTAGCGCGGTTGTCCCAGAAGGCAACATCACCAACTTGCCAACGCCAACGTACTGTATTTTCGGGACGGGTGACGTATGCTTGCAATAATTTGATAATTTCATCAGATTCATTCTGTGATAAACCACGCAGACGGCGCACGAAACCACCAATAAATAATCCACGTTCCCCAGATTCGGGATGCACACGTACAACTGGATGCAGCGTTTCGTATACGGTTGAAGTAAAAACAGCCCGATGAGCTAGAACATCTGCTGGTAAATCAACTACAGCCGCTGCATAGTCATAGGCGTTGCTATGTACAGCCCAAAGTTGGTCTGCGAGGTCACGTAGTGGAGTTGGTAAGTCTTGATATGCAGTCACAGAGTTTGCCCAAATTGTATCACCACCAGTTGGAGGAATCACCAGCGCCCGCAGAATAGAACCGAGTGGCGGACGATCAACAAAAGTAACATCAGTATGCCAGTTATTGGCACGGTTGGAAGTGCGGCTGTAATCCAGGTCAAGAACTTCTGGGTGTCCTTCTAGAGAGGGTACTGTGGGATGGGCTGTGGTAATTTCACCGAACCGCCGAGCGAAAGCTACCTGTGCATTTGCATCAAGTGTTTGACCACGAAAGAAAATCACTTTGTGTTGAACGAGGGTGTGACGAATATCGCTAATTAACTCGTCGCTGAGATTTGCACTCAAGTCAACACCGAGAATTTCTGCACCGATGCGTCCAGCAACTGGTTTGATATCAAAATATTGAGAACTCATGTGATTTTATGCTCCAGAAAAATTCGTAAGTAAGTTAAAACTTTTGCTCAGACATTAGTCTGTCTGGTATAGCAGTCGAAGTATAGGTGAGGACAGTTAAAAAGTACGAATGGCAGACATAGCAAGACTTTTACCTCCTGCCTCCTGCTATAATTCCAGTATTTGTGGAATCTACTTGGGACTTCGTACTAAACGCCAGGGGTAGAGCCACCATCAACCAGAATTTCTGCGCCTGTAATCGAAGCAGCTAAGTCAGATACTAAAAATAGTGTCAGCGCGGCAATTTCATCTGGCGGTACAATTCTGCCGAGAGGAATTGCTTGCAAACTTTCAGCTTTGGCTTGTTCTACACTAATTCCCCGCGCTTGAGCATTTTGCTCTGCTAACCGTTCTGCACGTTCGGTTGCTGTCGCACCCGGTGAAATCGCATTAATCCGAATGTTATGTTGGGCTAATTCTTTCGAGATTCCACGAGTGAAGTTAAGTAAGGCGGCGTTAGTTGTTCCACCGGGAAGGAAACCTGGACGGGGTGTTCTACCTGCACCGCCGATGATGTTGACAATGCGACCATCACGGCGACTTTTTTGATGGGGGACAACGGCTTTAACTAAGCGAATGTAGCCTAATAACTTTAAATTCCAAGCATCGAGAAATACATCATCGCTCAAATCGAGAAATGAGCCAGCACGGGCTGAACCAGCGTTATTAATCAAAATATCAATTTGACCAAACTGAGCCAGGGTTGTAGAGACTACTGTATCTATACTTTCTGCTTGAGTGAGATCAGCCCTGATGGCAATTACTTTCGCTCCAGGGGTGGGTAGAGATTGAATGGCGCTGACAGCATTCTCTAGTCTTTCTGGGTTACGAGCTGCGATCGCTACATTCACACCTTCACTATAGAGAGCTTTGGCAATGGCTAATCCAATCCCCGCACTACCACCTGTGACTATCGCTGTTTTCCCTGATAGGTGTAGCTCTAAGCTCATAAAAATTTACGCTCCAATCAAATGGGGAAACATTAAATTTTCAACAACTCATACAATCGCTAATTAAGCGCTGATATTGTCGATTTTGAAGATGGCTTGAATTATTAACTACGGTAATTTGATAGAATTACCGTAGTTAATAGAGCAAGTTATCATAATATCAACTTAATAAGCAAGACCTCAGACAATTTGGGATTTTGTGGAAATTTGAGCCAGTATGTTGCAGAAACAGCATTGTGGGTATTGCTTACCAGACTTAAGCAAACTTTTCAAGATAGATTCAGGATTGCTTACAATGTTTTCATAAAAATCTGCTATATCAGTATCTATCCCAGTGACAATCAATATTTTGCAGTTGATACTAGGTTGATAAGATACCAAATTATAGGGTTCCAGGTTAGTCATCTGGGCAACTATCTAGGGATGGGTGCTTCGCCACAAGCGAATGTCATCTATCCCTTTAATTAATGGCAAGCAAAATACACCATAAACTTAAACAAAAGCAGGAATAACGCGATCGCGCTATTCCTGCTTTTATCATTTAATTAGATTGGTTGAGAAACTGCCTGATAACAGGATCTAGAGATTATGTTCTACTGAAAGTAACCAAAGAAAGCCACATCTAAAAACGATAGCCTAATCCTGCTTGGAAGCTAACGGCATCAGCATCACTGTTTTTGTAAGCATCAATGCCCCATTTAGCATCACCATAGGCGATGATGTTTTTGCTAACTTCAGATTCTACGCCCAAAGTCACTACAGGTGCATTGCGATTACCTAAAGGAGTGTTGTGACCTTCATTAGTCAAAAACGAATAACCACCACCCAAGTAAACGTTAGTGTTTTTGGCAATGGGCGCATCGTAAGTCACTATAGGCATTAGAGACGTTGTATCACCACCAAACAAAACGGCTCCCCGCAGTGATACAGGCGCATTAGGTACGGCGTAACGTCCTTGTACGTTACCACCAAATTGAGCATCATCGTTTCTTTGTCCGCCACTAGTAGCACCTGCTGCAATCCCTGCGCCGATATAGCTACCGTTAGTACCAGTGGTTTGAGCAGCAGCAATTCCAGCTGAGAAGACAATAGAAGCAACTACAAGAGCAGAAGTAGTTAAAGTTCTGAGTTTCATAAGTTTCTCTCCACTAGAGTTGAGTGCAATCAATGCTCTCTACTACTAGAGTCGCTTTTTTAACCAGTTTCACCCTCCTGCACTCAGGTAGCCGAGTGGGTGAAAAGTCCTTCACCCAATTGGGTGAACTAGAGAAACAACTTAGATCCTCAAAGTTATTTTTTTAAGAAACGCTGACGCATACGGATCACAAAAGTATTTACTTCTGGGATTTTCAGGAGTGAAGCGATCGCAGCAAACACAACTAAACCCACTAAACCAGCAATTGATAACTCTATTAACTGAATAACTAAACCTTTTGTACCTAATAATTGCTGACAACCAAACAAAGTCCCATAGCTGGCTATTCCAGCCACAACACTACCCCCAGCCAAACCGAAAATTGGCAAACTCCATTCTCGCCAAGGTAAACCGTTAAGCTTGCGGTCTAGTAACCATAACAGCATTAACATCGAACTGCAATTAACACCAACAGTTGCTAATACTAAACCTGGTGCGCCAAAGGGTTTTACAAAAAAATAATCAAGTACAATATTCAGCACAATGTTAAAAACGCTGATGCGAAAAGGGGTTTGTCCATCTCCCAAGGCGTAAAATACCCGCACTAACACATCACGCCCTAAGTAAACAAACATCCCAATACCATAAGCCACCAATAACGAAGAAACTAACTGTGTAGCATCTTGCTTAAAAGCGCCGCGCTCATATACTATCTGCACAATTGGTACAGATAACACCACCATTAAAGCCCCCAGTGGTAGCATCGTGCAGGCTGTGAGTAATAAACCTTGGCGAATGCGTAATTTTAAATCAGGCCAATTGTCTGGTTCCGCTAGTTTGGCGAAAATTGGCAATAAAGGTAACAAAATAATATTAGAGATAATCCCTAAAGGTGTTTGAACTAGCAAATTAGCATAGTTAAAACCAGCCGCAGCACCAGGGATCGGACTGGCAAAATAAAGGTCAGTAGCAACATTAATTGGCATCATCCCTGAAGAAATTGTTGCCGGAGTCATGATTTTAATCACTTCTTGAACAGCAGGAGTTTTAAAATCAAAGCGTAGCCGTAGTGTCCCCAGTCCTAACCGCCACTGCACAATTAACTGCACTACCCACTGAAGAATCGCCCCCGCTAAAGTTCCCCAAGCTAAAACCATTCCACCTATAAAGGCGTATTCTGGCAGAATAATGTTCTTACCTAGTTGCAAAGTTAAAATACCAATACCTGCAACTACGGTGATGCTGGATAATAAAGGGCTAATAGAGAGTAACCAATATTGATTGGCAGCATTGAGAGTACCAAAGCCAATGCCAATCAAACCAGAAAATAACGCCATCGGGGCCATGATTTGCAGTTGTTGAATGGCGATCGCGCGTGTCGTCTCTGACAAACCATGACCGACAATATCAACAATCGTATCTGCTAAGAAAACCTGGGCAACAGTTACCAATAAAAGTATGCCACCCACTAACGTTGTGACTGTTTCCACCAAAGGGGCTGCGTCTTGTTGCTTGCGTTTGGCTAACACACTCACAACAGCACTATGTAACGGCCCATTCACCCCACCGAGTAATATTAATAAAAATCCAGGAATAATATAGGCATAGCTATAAGCGGTAGCAGCTGCACCAACACCAAAAGCGGCAGCGATCGCTTGCTGCCGTATTAAACCAAATACTTTACTAATTAATGTGGCTGCGGCAACAATGCCAGCAATCCCAGCAAAAGAACGAGAAGATTTTTGTTCTTGATTAGTCACGAATAATACCTGACAAGTCTGAAGACGGATGAAATTTCTAGGCTAAAAGCTGAAATCCCAAAAATAAATATTTAATTAATATATTTCATACTTCAAACTTTACTCTTCATTCTTTTATTTACAACCCAAACTCTCTCTAGTTACCACACCTGTAACTGGATTTACCCCATCAGCCCTTTCACACAGCAGTGAAACTTGATAGCGGTCAATTAAAGCATCTGTAAAATCCGCACCTGTAATATCAGCATCGTAAAAACGGCTACGAGTTAAAGTAGCTTCGGTAAAATTAGCATTTTTTAAATTAGCACCATCTAAAGTCACACGGTCTACTAAAGCACCTGTTAAGTTAGCGCCTTCTAAATTAGCCTTTAATAAAACACCCTTAGTAAAAATGGCGTTTGTTAAATTTGCTCCTTGGAAGTTTGTACCCCGCATTTCCGCTGCCACAAAAGTTACACCTGTTAAATCAGCATTGGCAAAGTCGCGGTTTTCTAAGTTGGCATTGCTGTAGTTAATTGTATTAATTTGTGCAAAAGCTGGTCGTGGGCTAAGTATTACCCACAAACCAGCTAAAAGCAGAATCATAATTAAACTTAATAATTTCTGCCAAATCTTTTGCATAACTTTAAGTACCTCATTAGTGAGTTATGAGTAATAGATCAAGTTTGATTATTTCAAACTTAATAATTTCTGCCAAATCTTTTGCATAACTTTACTAACTTCACTAGTGAGTTATGAGGAAGAGGTTAACTTTGATTGTGTCAAACTTAATAATCTCAGCTAAATCTTTTTCATAGCTTTATAGTCAAGAGTCAATAGTTCATAGTCAAGAGTGAGTCTCAGAAGCAGGCTAACAAGTAATTAATAACTAAAAACAATTGACTAATGACTACTAATTATTTCCAATCTTTACCAATCCGAATTGTGATATCAGATTCCAAATCTCCAGATGTTGAGACTTCAATTTGACCTAAACCTAAGACTTTTTGTAAGTCAATTCCTGGCTGTCGGCTACCTCTTTGGACAATAATCTGAGTTTGGCGTTGGCTATCTGGCCAATCTGATACTGTGTAAATATTTTTAAACCCTTTCTCTTTCAGATAAGCAATAACTTTTTCGGTTACTTGTGGTTGATTAGAGGCATTTTGAATAGCAATTTTGAGGTTAGAAACCGGACGTGTATCTGGTTTGAGGCCAGGTACATCTACCCCAACATAATTATTCAGTAGATTCTGTTGTCCAGTCATATTCAGCCAATAGCTATTAGGGTCTTTACTGAAACGGCTGAAAGTACCAGGTACAGTGGTCATTTGGAAATTATCCCGATCTACATTTACGGAGAAATTCACCAAAGCCATCATTTCTTCTATTTTTAAGTTGGTATCAAAATACTTCCGCATAATGCGGGTTAATTGAGGCAATTTCGGTACGACAGTAGGACTATTTAGGCGTTGAATTAATGCCGCCATGAGTGCTTGTTGTCGCTGTACCCTCGGTAAATCCCCTAGCCCATCTTCCCGGAAACGAGCAAACTGTTCTGCTTGTTCGCCGTTGAGAGTTTGCCAGCCACTCACTAGATTAATGTTCAATTGACTGGTACTATCATGATATTCCATTGCTTTAGGTACAAATACTTCGATCCCACCCAATTGATCAACTAATTGCCTTAAGCCACTGGTAGAAATCCGAATGTAACGGTCAATCGGTGCATTGTTTAAAGTCCGGCTGACTACTCGCGCAGCTAATACAGGCCCGCCTTGGGGATTAGCATCTGATAGCTTGGTTAAACCTTTTTCTGGGATCGCTATCATCGTATCTCTGGGAACGGAAAGCACCCGAATGGATTTATCACTGGGGTTGAGCCGGACTAAAAGCATGGTGTCGCTTTTCCCTGCAAAACTTTCAGGTGAGCCATCTACAGCCCCGTTGACTGGCTCAATCCCCATAATCAAAATATTCATGGGGCGTGATAGCTGATATTGGGAAATTTTGCTCCATAATTCCCCAGGTAAAGGCACTTTTTGCTCTTCTTTACCAGCAAAACCCAGTTCTTCATCGCTTTTATCCAAATTACTCCATAAAGGAGTCCAGAGCGCCAAAGTTGAGACTAACAGCCCTGAGAGAATCACACCCATCACCACTGTCAATATCCACAGTAGCCAGCGGGGCATACTTAAACCCAATCTATCGTACAGTTCGTTGGGAATGGCACTGACTGACTCGACCACACTGCGAGTGGTACTGGCTGAAGCTGCTTGAGATGTAGTGTCTGAGTCTGAATCTGCTACTGTTTGCAGCGCTCCCTGAGTTTCTACCCGTTGGATTTGACCAGGTTTACTCTCTAAGTCTAAATTCGGTATTTGCTGAGACTTAACTTGATTCTCAGATAATTGAACTTCTCTAATCACAATTTTCTCCCCACTCAACCACTTCCATAAAAGTTATGTTAATGCAAGCTACAAATATTGCCAGAGTAAAAGCTCACTGTACACTTGTAGTGTTCTTGCGTAGGTGTGTATGACAACATGAATAGTTCCTTGTTCCCCGTCATCCTCGCTGGTGGCAAAGGTGAGCGTTTTTGGCCTCTGAGTCGTAAAGACCGTCCTAAACAATTTTTAAGCCTAGATGGCAGTTCTAGAAGTTTACTGCAAGCAACCGCTGATCGATTGCTCCCATTGACAGACGGGTGGGATTCGTTATGGGTGATTACTTCCAGCCAGATAGCTGAAGGTGTCCGCCAGCAGTTACCCGAACTGCCATCGCCAAACTTACTAATTGAGGTAGAAGGAAGGGATACTGCCGCCGCTGTTGCTTGGACAAGTTTAGAAATTAAAAAGCGTTATGGAGAAGACGCTATCATCGGCTTTTTTCCGGCTGACCATTGGATAGCTGACCAAAAGGCGTTTACAGACACATTAAAGGCTGCTACTCAATTAGCAACAAGCACCAAAGCGATTGTTACTTTAGGAATTAAGCCCACTTTTCCATCAACTGGTTACGGCTACATTGAACAAGGTGAACAGATTGGTAGCTTTAATGAGTTGCCAGCTTATCATGTCAACCGCTTTACTGAAAAGCCCAACCGTGAATTAGCAGAAACTTTTTTATCTACGGGACGTTTTAGCTGGAATAGTGGAATGTTCGTCTTTCGGGCTGGAGTTGTTCTGGAAGAACTATACACCCATGCTCCAGAAATCATTAAACCCCTAGAACAATACGGCCCTGAAATTTACCCTGATTTACCTAAAAAGAGTATAGACTATGCACTCATGGAAAAAACCAATTTAGCATACGTCCTCCCGGTTGATTTTGGTTGGGATGATTTAGGAGATTGGAATGCGATTGAACGTTTGTTAAAAAAAGAAGAGACTCCCAATGTAGAATTAGCTACCCATATAGGTTTAGATACGCAAGGAGCGATTGTTTATGCTACTAATCCAGAGGATGTAATTGTTACTATTGGTTTAGAGGATGTGGTGATTGTGCGCGATCGCAATGTTACCCTCATCGTTAATAAAGAACGCACCCAAGAAATTAAGCAGGTTCTCAAAATCCTGCAAGATGACCCTCGCTTTACAAACCTACTGTAATTTTCAAAGTTAAAACCCTTGACAGAGGCTTAAAAGCTAGTTTTTTTATTATAACTTGACTGTCTGTTGTTTTTACTGACAGTTATGAATACTCTTAGCTTTGAGCCTCTGGCCAAGACAATGGCGATTAACTCTATTACTGCTTATCAAAAATACATTTCTCCGGTGAAAGGCTTTGCTTGTCCTCATCGGCAATTACATGGTGGAGAATCTTGTTCTACTTACATTAAAAGAATATTAAGTGAGCAAAGCTTGAGAGAAGTTGTAAAATCATCCCAAAAAAGATTTCAAGACTGTGCTTTTGCCAGTAAAACCCTAACTAAAACTAGCTCTGGCTGTATTGTAATTCCCTGTTGTCTACCCCTTTAACTTCTCTGCGTTTTTGCAGTTGTTTACCACAATGTTCCTAACTCAAACTGTTCCTCGTCAACGAGAAATTATTGAAGTAGTGTTTCGTAATGGCTGGGATTATATGCGAAGGCTACTGACTGGTGGCAAAACTGATGAACCCCAGCTACCTACCCCAGCGGTGCTAAAAAATATTTTGGTAAATTTGGGGCCTGTTTATATCAAGCTTGGTCAGTTGTTATCTACTCGTCCAGATTTACTCAGCGCCGCCTATATTGAGGAACTGTCAACACTGCAAGACGAAGTACCACCAGTTGCTTGGTCAGAAATAGAAGTACTCATCCGCAAACAGCTAAAAAGTCCCCTAGAAGAAGTTTTTCAAAAGGTAAATCCTGTACCAGTCGCGGCGGGATCAATTGCTCAAACTCATCGCGCTACACTAGCCGATGGTCGGGAAGTCGCTTTAAAAGTGCAGCGTCCCGGAATTGATGTCACCATTGCTCAAGATATTGCTTTAATTCAGGGGATCGCTGATTTAGTCGCCCGAACTGACTTTGGGCAAACTTACGAAATTAAATCTATTGCGGAAGAATTTACTAAAGCTTTAGAGGCTGAGTTAGATTTTACGCGAGAAGCAGGCTTTACAGACCAATTACGAAAGAATTTAGCGAAAGGCAGCTGGTTTGACCCAAAACAAATTGTAGTAGCGGAAATTCACTGGCATCTCACATCAGAGAAATTGTTAGTGATGGAGTGGTTAGATGGTGTGCCTTTACTGTCAGCAAAGTTGACCAGTGACAATAATAGTAAAGATATTGCTACCCAACGTAAAGATATTACTACCTTACTATTTCGAGCATTTTTCCAGCAGTTATATCTGGATGGTTTTTTTCATGCTGATCCCCATCCCGGAAATTTATTTTATCTGCACGATGGTCGGGTAGCAATTTTAGATTGTGGGATGGTGGGCAGACTTGATCCCCGCACACAGCAGATTTTAACAGAAATGTTATTGGCGATCGTCGATTTAGATGCGGGAAGATGCGCTCAGTTGACTTTACAATTAGCCGATTCAGCACAACCAGTAATTGTGGCGCGACTGGAAAATGATTACGATCGCATGTTGCGGAAATATCACAATGTCAGCTTGACAGAAATGAATTTTAGTCAAGTGATTTATGAAATTTTACAAGTCGCCCGCAACAATAAAATTAGATTGCCGAGCAATATGGGCTTATATGCCAAAACCCTAGCTAACTTAGAAGGTGTAGCCCGCGCTTTTAATCCGGAGATCAATCTGTTTGATGAAGTCAAGCCGTTAATGACGGATTTGTTTCGCCGCCAATTAGTCGGGGAAAATCCGGTGCGATCGCTCCTTCGCACCGCCCTCGACCTCAAAAGTTTATCATTACAATCACCCCGACAAGTTGAACTTTTACTCGACCGTGTAACATCAGAAACATTACGTTGGAATCTCTCACTACATGGCTTGGATGGTGTGCGACGCACAATGGATGATGCAGCCAATCGCCTCTCTTTCAGTATTTTAGTAGGTTCACTGATTATGGGGGCAGCAATTATTTCCACAAAAGCACAGACACCGCAACTATCGGTTTTAAGTAGTGTATTATTTGCTGCCGCTAGTTTATTAGGATTGTGGTTGATTATCAGTATTTTGCGATCGGGTCGTTTACGTTAGACCGGGTTATTTTACCTTGACTTTACTACTCTCAGGGATAATACTGATCACTAAAAATCCATAATTTAATAATTTAAAACAGCCGATGGACACAGACGTAGACGCGTAAGCGGCTTGCCGCAGGCTACGCTGATAATTTATTTAGATATATAGCCAAAACCCTATCGATTCAAGACATTTTGCGAGCGTGAATATCAGGCTCAGTCATACTTTAACTTCTGTAGAACGCATAATTTGATGTTGAAAATACACGTAGGATATGTTAGCGATAGCCTAACACATCTACCGCAAAGCTTTTGGTGCGTTACGGCTTACACCTAACAATACCCTTAAAGGTTTTAAGATAAATTTTATGCCGCATATTTTTGTAGACAATCTCAGTAAATCTTATCCGGTGGCGATTAAAGAACCAGGTATCGCTGGGACAATTACCCACTTTTTCCGCCGCACCTACCGTTCAATTCAAGCTGTAGACAATGTTTCCTTTGAGATTGCTCCTGGCGAAGTAGTAGGGTTTTTAGGGCCAAATGGTGCTGGAAAAACTACCACACTCAAAATGCTCACTGGTCTAATTCATCCTACTAGTGGAACAGTCAGAGTAGCTGGACACGTTCCATTTCTGCGCCAAGAAGCATTTTTGCAAAAAATTACCTTGGTGATGGGACAAAAGCAGCAGTTAATCTGGGACTTACCAACCATAGATTCTTTAAAAATTAACGCTGCTGTATACAACATCTCAGATCAGGAATTTTCCTACCGATTAAGAGAATTAACAGAGATGTTGAGCCTCCAAGGTAAGCTGACTCAACCAGTACGCAAGTTATCTTTAGGTGAACGGATGAAAGCAGAATTGTTAGCTGCACTTTTACACCGTCCCCAAGTATTATTTCTCGATGAACCAACTCTAGGCTTAGATGTAAATGCTCAAGTAGCAGTGCGTGATTTCCTGCGTGACTACAATCAGCGTTATCAGGCCACAGTATTATTAACTAGTCACTACATGGCTGATATTACTGCTTTATGCCAAAGAGTTTTGTTAATTCACCAAGGAAAGCTGATGTATGACGGTAGTTTAGATGGATTATTAGAACGCTTCGCACCATATCGAGAAGTTCATGTAGAGTTAGCCCAACCTTTATCTAGAGAAAAACTCAAGTTTTATGGGGATGTGCAATTTTTAGATGGGCGAGCCGTATGTTTTATGGTGGAGCAAGAAGCTCTCACCCGTACTGTATCTCAAATTCTGTCAGAGTTAGAAGTCATCGATTTAAAAGTAACAGAACCACCTATAGAAGAAGTAATCGGTAAAGTTTTTCAGGCGGGAGTTGTTTAGTCAGTGCTGTTAGGGTAGCAGGGCGAAAGCCCTTGCTGAGAAAAAGAAATAAGACAACTTGGTTAACGACAAAGACACAAATGACAAATGAAAAAATTTATTAGAAAAACTTTAACTTTTCTTACTGTATACAACGCCCACATGATGGAGTTTCGCGCAGAACTAATTTTATGGGTTTTGTCTGGGTCTTTACCTATAATCCTGATGGGGGTTTGGATGCAAGCAGCGCAAGGAGGCAAATTTGGTTTGTCTTCTGTGGATTTTTCCCGTTACTTCCTCACAGTTTTTGTAGTTAGGCAAATAACGGTCGCTTGGGTAATTTGGGAATTTGAAAAAGAAGTTGTAGAAGGTAAACTCTCACCTAAATTATTGCAACCAATAGATCCTGTATGGCATCATGTTGCATCTCATCTGGCTGAAAGAGTTACTCGCATACCCTTTACTATATTGTTAACAGCTTTATTTTTCACACTTTATCCCCAGGCTTTGTGGTTGCCGAATTTAGGTCAAGTGTTTCTATTTACGTTAGCAGTAGTGTTAGCATTTATTTTGCGATTTGTAATTCAGTATACCTTTGCCGTGTTAGCCTTTTGGACAGAACGGGCTAGTGCGTTAGAAAATTTCTGGTTCTTGTTCTTTTTATTTTTATCGGGAATGGTTGCACCTTTAAATGTGTTTCCCGAATATATTCGGAATATTGTTTTATTTACACCTTTTCCTTATTTAATTAATTTCCCTGCAAGTATTTTGGTGGGACTACCTGTGGATATAGTGCGGGGTTTTTTATGTATGATTGGTTGGATAATGGTGTTTTTAGGAACGAACCGTTTGTTATGGCGCGCGGGATTAAAGCGTTATTCTGGAATGGGTGCGTGAGTCAATTTTGGATTTTAGATTTTAGATTTTGGATTCGATATTATACTGCTTTTCACTTGGATAAAATATAGATTCATCAGCGTTCATCGGTGGTTAATTATATTTAATCGTAATTCACAAGAGCGAAAAATTATCTAGATATAAATATTGTTTGACTCATGCACAGCGGTTAGGCGCAAAGAATTATTCTTCGCTATCTTGATATAAGTCTTGTAAAGCTTGCAGTTGAGTTTTGCGCGCAACTCGACGATATTTTTTACTTTCTAGTTTGGGTTCGTATTTACTCTGTCCTTTACCTTTGGTTTTTAACTTCAAGGTGGATTCTGGATCGGCTTGTTGGTTTAATTGGGTTTGTCTGGCGATCGCTTCATCCAAAAACTCTACATAATGTTCATAGCGTTCCCAATTTCCTTGCACAGCACAATCAGGTTCGTCTCGATGTAAACAATCACTAAATCGACAATGAGCAACTTTTAGTAACTTTCTTGCTTCGGGAAAATAGTGGACTAATTCTTCTGGTTGATAATCTAAATCTGGTTGATTAAAGCCAGGAGTATCTGCTAACAAACCACCATCAGGTAATTCAAATAATTCTACATGACGAGTAGTATGGCGACCACGGGCAAGTTTACCGGAAATTTCTCCGACTCGCAGGTTAATATCGGGAATGAGGGCGTTAATTAAACTAGATTTACCCACACCAGAAGGCCCAGCAATCACAGTAGTTTTATGGCTGAGATGAGTTACTACTTCTTCAATATTAAGATTGTTCTGCACACTGATAAATAACGGTTGATAACCCCAAGCTAGGAGGCGATCGCTAATTTCTTGCTGTTCCTGGGCTGAGATTAAATCGCTTTTATTCAAACAAAGTATCACATCCCAGCCAGTAGACTCAGCCTTAACTAAAAATCGACTCAATTGGTAAGGTTCTAACGGTGGATCAGCAACCGCAAATACCAGCATAATCTGGTTAACATTAGCGATCGCTGGTCGATCTAATTGTCCGGTTCGGGGTAAAACTTCAGCGATCGCACCGCGTCCACCAGCCCAATCTGGTTCTTCCACCACAACGCAATCGCCCACCATTACTTGCTGTCCAATTTTTTTCAATCGCGTTCTGCGTGTACATAAAAGAATAGGGAAATGAGCAGACTTTTTCTCTCTATCCTCTGGATCTAGCTGTACACGATAAAAATTTGCCTGTACAGCCAAGACGGTACCAAATAACTGTCCAGTAGTTGTCACAGTCTCCCCGATCATGGGCTAATGCTTGGACGGCGGACTAACAAAGAAAAATAATCAGAACAGTCTATAATTTGCTCTACCTGATAGCCTGCCATAGTCAAGCTATCAGGTACTTGCTCAATTGGTTCTCCTGGGTCGAGCCATACTTCGAGTAAATCTCCGGGCGACATTTTTTCTAAGCGGAGTTTTGTTCGCACGAAGTTAATTGGACAAGGAGTACCGCGCAAGTCGAGTTGAGCATCAGGAGTAGATACAGAAGATAGACTCATTACTTAAACAAATTTCCCAAGAATCCTTCTAAACCACCTTTACCAGTGCGATCGCCTTTAATTTTAGCCAGCTTCTCTAGCAATTCTCTCTCCTCTGGGATGATCTTTGTGGGGATATCAATTAACACTGTTAGGAGATGATCTCCGCGACTTACCGGATTACCTAAGCGGGGTACGCCACGATTTTCTAGCTTCATGACTGTATTCGGCTGAGTTCCTGCGGGAATGATTAATTCTACTAGCCCATCGACTGTATTGACTTCTAAACGACAGCCTAAAATCGCCTGTAAGTAGCTAACTTTGATTTCTGAAAGAACGTTAATTCCATCCCTTTGGAATTCTTCATCTTCGTTAACAAACAGGTAAACGTATAAATCTCCAGGGGGGCCACCACGTTGACCTGCATCACCTTCTTGTCCTATGCGTAAACGTGTACCGTTATCGACCCCAGCCGGAATGGTAATTTTGAGTTTCTTGGTGATTTGATTTGTACCCTTACCATCGCAAGAATCACACTTATCTTCAATTACCGAACCTGTACCGTTACAAGTTGGACAAGTTGAAACTTGTGTAAAACTACCAAAAGGTGTTCTAGTTACCCGTCGCACTTGACCGGAACCGCTACAAGTTGAACAAGTACGGGGGCGAGTTCCTGGTTTTGCACCGGAACCACTACAAGCCTCACAAGTTTCTAAGTGAGAAATGCGAATTTCTTTTTCACCACCAAATACCGCTTCGCGAAAGTCCAACTTCAGGTCTAGCCGTAAATCATCACCCCGCACTGGGCCACTGCGCCGTCTTTGCGCTGTCTGTCCACCCATACCACCGCCTGCAAAGCCGCTGAAAATGCTTTCAAAGATATCGGCAAAACCACCCATATCGCCCATATCTTGGAAGCCCACACCAGCACCGGAAACACCTTCTGGGCCAAAGCGATCATAACGCGCACGGGTTTCTGGTTCTGAGAGTATCTCATAAGCGCGGTTAATTTCTTTAAACCGTTCTTCCGCACCCGCTTCTTTGTTCACATCTGGGTGATACTTGCGGGCTAAACGGCGGTAAGCTTGTTTGATTTCTTTTTTTTCGGCGTCACGAGAGACACCCAGAATTTCGTAATAGTCGCGGGCCATATAGCAAAGGTAAAAGATAGAAGGAAGAAGGCAGGAGGCAGGAGGTGAGGTAGCCCCCGTCTTGGCGGTTCCCGTCGTTAGCGTTAGCGGTAGCGAGGAACGAGCGTCTGGGGGACTGCCGAACCCGAAGGGCAGGAGGCAGGAGGCTTAGAAGAATTCCTAGTGAATTTTAACTCAGCACTCAGCACTCAAAACTCAGCACTTTTGTAAGGCAGAAGGCATAGATTAATTTTTATTAATAATTGATTGTACCTTTTACCTTTTATAAAAATCACCAGTAAACATTCAGCAAAATTTGCTGTTGCCTGGGAGACTACAAAGACTAACGAAAGTTAACAGCAAAGTTAGCAGATGAGAGAATCTCTCGCTGTCTCTTTTACAATTGTGCTACGTGTCAGGGAAAAACCCTGCCCACGAACTAGAGGGGCTATCCGCACCATTAGGTGTGGAAAACCCCCCATTAGTAATACACCACATCTGTATTTGCCGATAAAGGACAAAGTATTGAAGGTTTTAATTTCATACTTCATACTTTAGACTTCATACTTTCTTATTTAGTCTATCGCCTCATAATCAGCTTGTGCAGTCATTTCCTCATCAAAATCAAAATTAAACTGTGGTATTACAGTTCCACTCGCAGGGTTTTCTAATTGAGATGTTAATACTGACTCTGAACCTTCTTCACCTTCATCAGAATTTTGACCGTTAGCGCGGTTGTAAACATCAGCACCGATCGCAAATAAGGTTTGCTGGAAGTCATCTAAACAATTTTGAAATTCTTGCAGGGAAATACCAGGATTAGTCATCACCGCTTGAAGTTGGACAAGTTTTTCATTAGCTAAAGTTTTCATCTGGTCGCCAATAAAGTTGCCATTATCCTTCAAGGTTGATTCGTAACTGTTTAAGAGATTATCTGCTTGGTTTTTGAGTTCCACAAATTCCTTGCGTTTTTTGTCTTCTTCCGCAAATACTTCTGCTTCTTGGCGCATCCGTTCGACTTCGTTGGAACTCAAACCACCAGTATTAGTAATCCGAATGCTTTGCTCTCTACCTGTGCCTTTATCTTGAGCAGCAACCTTGAGAATACCATTAACATCTATTTCAAAAGACACTTCGATTTGCGGAACACCACGGGGAGCGGGGGGAATCCCAGCCAACAAAAACTTACCCAGACTTTTATTATCCCGCGCCATTGCCCGTTCTCCTTGGAGAACATGAATTTCTACCGAAGTTTGCCCATCAATAGCAGTGGAAAAAACTTGAGATTTACTAGTAGGAATTGTGGTGTTGCGTTCAATAATTTTAGTAAATACTTCACCTAGGGTTTCAATACCTAAAGATAAGGGAGTGACATCTAATAACAGAAGATTATCAACTTCGCCACCAAGAACTCCCGCTTGAATTGCAGCGCCCAACGCTACAGCTTCATCAGGGTTGATCGAACGATCAGGGGTTTTGCCATTAAAAAACTTAATTAAAGCATTTTGAACAGCAGGAATGCGCGTAGAACCACCAACTAAAATAATCCGATCTATATTTTGGGGTTTGAGGTCAGCATCTTTAAGGGATTGAATCATTGGTTCAATGGTAGCTTCAATCAAATTTGCAGCTAGTTCCTCAAATTTAGAACGGCTAAGTTCCATCTCTAGATGCTTTGGCCCAGATTCATCAGCCGTAATAAAAGGCAAGTTAATCGAGGTACTTGCCATACTAGAAAGTTCAATTTTGGCTTTTTCTGCGGCTTCTCGTAGACGCTGTAAAGCCATCTTGTCTTGGGCGAGGTTAATTTTTTCTTGTTCTTGGAAGCGTTCAATCATCCAGCGGACAATACAGTTATCAAAGTCATCACCACCTAGTTGATTGTTCCCACTAGTAGCTTTGACTTCAAAAACTCCATCTCCTAGTTGCAGAATGGAGACATCAAAAGTACCACCACCCAAGTCAAACACGAGAATTAGTTGTTCTTGGTCTTGCTTATCTAAGCCAAAGGCTAAAGCCGCCGCAGTCGGTTCATTAATGATGCGTAATACTTCTAAGCCGGCGATTGTGCCAGCATCTTTAGTTGCTTGCCTTTGAGCATCGGTAAAATATGCTGGTACGGTAATTACTGCTTGTGTAACAGTTTCACCCAAAAAATTTTCTGCATCCTGCTTCAATTTTTGCAGAATCATCGCCGAGATTTCTTGTGGTGTGTAGTTCTTGCCACGAATCTGCACATCAACAGTTTCATCTCGACCTTTAACACAATTGTAGGGAACGCGATCGCGTTCTTCTTCCGTATCTTCCCAACGACGACCGATGAATCGTTTGATACTGTAAACTGTATTTTCGGCATTAGTTACTGCTTGACGTTTTGCCAGCTGACCGACCAAGCGATCGCCACCCTTGCCGAATCCCACAATACTAGGAGTGGTTCGTCCGCCTTCAGAATTAGCGATCACTATTGGTTGACCACCTTCTAAAACTGCAACGCAACTATTAGTCGTGCCTAAGTCGATCCCTATAACTTTTCCCATACTTACAGTATTTGTACTGAATGCTTTTACCGTGTGTTGTTGCGCGGGATATTTTTGTACGGGCTAAAGCTAAAGGCTAAGTCGGTGAAACGCACTAACTAAGTATCGGCTGTTTGCCACAAAACCAGTCCCTCTATGCAAATTACAGCTAGAGGGCGGGCTGCTAAACTGCGGCAAACCGTCAACAGCCCTTTCCTTGTTGAGATATACACTGCTCGCCTGTGCTGTGACCTAAGCCCTCACTTCGTAAAAGTAAAAAGTCACAAGGTAAAAACAAAAACTTTATTCATAATTCTTTTTACTTTGGCTTTTTTACTTCGGACGAAGGAACAGTCAGCGAGGCAGACAAATGCAGTTTAACTGTTAGCTGGACTCGACTGATCTTCTTGTGCAGTAGGTGTATCCTCTTTTGGAGCAGCCACCTTGACCATTGCATGACGTAGCACGCGATCGCCTATATAATATCCGCGTACTAACTCTTCTAACACTGTTCCTTCCGGATGTTCATCCGTAGGTTCGCGCATTACTGCCTCATGGAGGTTAGGATCAAACTGTTCACCTTCAGGCCGCATCGGTGATACTCCTAAGCGTTTTAAGGAATCGACTAATTGTTTATAAACTCCTTGATAACTTTTGTGAATTGTCATCTCGCCATCGGTTTGTGGTTTTAGGTGCGCTCGCGCCCGTTCAAAATTATCCACCACTGGCAGTAATTCCAGAATTGTGTTCCGCTTCACCTGTGCATCTAGCTCTTCTTTTTCTTTGCTAGTACGTTTGCGGTAATTCTCAAAATCTGCCGCAATCCGCATGTACTGAGTACTACGTTCTTCTACCTGCACCTTGAGAGACTCAATTTGTTGAGTCAACTCTGTCAAAGCGGCCGTTTCTGTTGGTGTTTTCTCGGTTGCAGCGAAGCCATCTTCTTGATTGAGCGCAGCCGTATCTCCTGATACATTGCTTGTGGCTGCCACTTGCTCAGTAACCTCGCTGCCAAATTCGTTGGAGTCTATTTGGGCTGGGGAGTCGCTCATCATTTCTTGCTTTACCTCTATTGGTTCACCCAATTGCTGGCTTGTATTGTTTACCTGTTTATTTTCGTCCATCATTGTCTCTTCCAGATACTATTGAGGACAATAAATCACCGCAAAGGTAGATTTTCTTGCCAACATTCTTCTGGAAGTGATATCACCGTCATCCTATTGTGACAAATGGTGAATATATTAGCGCATACTCTCTCAGGACGGGAACCCGAACGACCAAGGATAAAGTATAAATTTTCAGACTTCAGACTTCCCTAGAAATTTTATTAAGTTTAAATGAAATTTCTGTGCCGTTGCTTGGGAATACTTTAAGCAGAGGTTTTCCCCTACTAATTGCTCACCTATGACTCAATCGTCCCCGCAACGGCGCAGTACCGCTCTCACGACCCGAACAGAGTTTTCGCCATTCGGCAGTAAGCTAGTGCAATCTGGCTATGTTAATAGCGAACAGATGAGACAGGCACTGATTGAAAGTCGCAAATCTGGCAGGCCCCTGACGGAAGTGCTGGAGTCGATCACTGGGCGACAACTATCGCCTGAATTTCTCAGGCAGTATAAAAAACAACAGTTATTTGAACTTAAAATACTATACGGCGTTGAATCCCTAGATCCGGAAGTCAACAACATTGGCAATACAAATGTCGGCAGCCTGATTGAGACCCTGATTCCGGTGGATATTTGTCGTCGCCATCGTTTAGTACCACTATCGAAAAGTGAAGACCAAAACCCACCAAGCGTTTTAGTGGCGATGGTCGATCCGGATAACTTAGAAGCTTCCGATGACCTAAATCGCATTTTGCGCCCTCAAGGCCTGGCATTACAGAGGATGGTGATCACTCAGGAAGACTATCAGCAACTCATCAACCAATTTTTAGATGAGATGGCTGTGAAGCAAAAGCATCTGGAACAAGAAAAGTTTACAGATATTAATCAGGATTTAGAAAATCTTGGCAATCTGGATATCCAAGATGCACCGGATGAAATGGAAGCTGATTTGGGATCAGCGATGAAAGGAGCAGAAGATGCTCCAGTCATTAACCTAGTGAACAGAATCTTGGCTAAGGCTTTACACGAGAAGGTTTCGGATATTCACGTTGAACCTCAAGAAGAAAACTTACGCATTCGTTTTCGTAAGGATGGTGTATTGAGTGAAGCTTTTGATCCCTTACCGAAAAAAATTATCCCGGCTGTCACAGCCCGATTTAAAATTATCGCCAGTTTAGATATTGCCGAACGGCGTATGCCCCAAGACGGGCGTATTCGTCGGATGTTTGAAGGTAGAAAAGTTGACTTTCGTGTGAATACCTTGCCCAGTCGCTACGGCGAAAAAGTAGTACTGCGGATTTTGGATAACTCGTCTACTCAGTTGGGATTGAATAAGTTAATCACTGATCCGGAAACTTTGGGTATTGTCCAAGAGATGGTTAGTCGTCCCTTTGGTCTAATTTTGGTGACTGGGCCAACAGGTTCTGGTAAAACAACTTCGCTATATTCGGCATTATCAGAAAAGAACTCACCAGGAATTAATATCAGTACTGTTGAAGACCCGATTGAATATAGTTTGCCAGGGATTACCCAAGTACAGGTAATTCGAGAAAAAGGACTGGATTTTGCCACAGCACTGCGAGCCTTCTTGCGGCAAGATCCAGATGTGTTGTTAGTGGGGGAAACACGGGATAAAGAAACCGCCAAAACAGCGATTGAGGCAGCCTTAACAGGTCACTTAGTATTAACTACCTTACACACTAACGATGCGCCTGGTGCGATCGCTCGTTTAGGCGAAATGGGCATTGAGCCATTCATGGTTTCTAGTTCTTTAATTGGTGTGTTGGCACAACGTTTAGTGCGACGTGTCTGTTCTGAATGCCGCATTCCTTACACTCCCACTACAGAAGAACTAGCTCGCTATGGTCTATCTGCTGCTGGTGAGGTCGAACTCACATTCTACAAAGCTAATACTTTAACTACAGAAGCTTTAACAGAAGCCAAAGCCAAAAATCATGTTTGCCCAACTTGTAATGGTGTTGGGTACAAAGGACGCTGCGGTGTTTATGAGGTTATGCGCGTCACTGAAAATCTGCAAACCCTGATTAACCAAGAAGCACCCACAGAACGCATTAAAGAAGTTGCGGTAGAAGAGGGTATGAAAACCTTGTTGGCCTACAGCTTAGATTTAGTGCGTCAAGGAGCTACCACCTTAGAAGAAGTTGATCGGGTGACATTTACCGATACAGGCTTAGAGGCCGAGTTAAGAGCCAAACGTAAGAGTGGATTGACCTGTCGGACTTGCATTGCCGAACTTCAACCAGAATGGCTGGATTGTCCCTACTGTATGACACCCAGATTTCAAGATTAGTTAATAGTCCAACCAAATAACAAAAGGAACGCAGAACTATGGAAATGATGATTGAAGACTTGATGGAACAAATGATTGAAATGGGTGGTTCGGATATGCACTTATCCGCAGGTTTGCCTCCTTACTTTCGCATCAGTGGCAAACTGACACCTATCGGAGAGGAAATCTTGACTAATGATCAATGCCAAAGATTGATCTTTAGTATGCTCAACAATACCCAGCGTAAAACTTTAGAACAAACCTGGGAGTTAGATTGCTCTTATGGTGTGAAGGGTTTGGCTCGTTTTCGGGTGAATGTTTACAAAGAAAGAGGCTCTTACGCTGCTTGTTTACGAGCGTTAAGTTCCAAAATTCCTAACTTTGAAAAATTGGGTCTGCCAGATGTAGTGAGGGAAATGGCAGATAAGCCCAGAGGGCTAATTTTGGTGACAGGCCCTACAGGTTCTGGCAAAACAACTACACTAGCCGCAATTATCGACTTAATTAACCGCACTAAAGCAGAGCATATTTTGACTGTAGAAGACCCAATTGAATTTGTTTACGAACCAATTAAAAGCTTAGTCCATCAACGACAACTGGGTGAAGATACAAAAAGCTTTGCTAACGCCTTGAAAGCAGCTTTGCGGGAAGACCCAGATATTGTCTTGGTGGGAGAAATGCGGGATTTAGAAACAATTTCTTTGGCGATTTCAGCCGCAGAAACTGGACACTTGGTCTTTGGAACACTACACACCAGTTCAGCCGCCCAAACAGTTGACCGGATTATCGACGTTTTTCCCCATGAAAGACAAACTCAAGTACGGGTACAGTTATCTAACTCTCTCGTAGCCGTATTTAGCCAAACTTTAGTATCCAAGAAAAACCCTAAACCTGGGGAATATGGTCGAGTCATGGCTCAAGAAATTCTGATTGTTACTCCTGCTATTTCTAACTTGATTAGAGAAGGCAAAACTTCACAAATTTACTCAGCTATTCAGACTGGTGGCAAATTAGGAATGCAAACCCTGGAGAAAGTTTTAGCAGATTATTACAAAGCTGGCACTATTTCTTTTGAAGCGGCAATGTCTAAAACTTCTAAGCCAGATGAAATTCAACGTCTTATTGGTGCTACAGCACCCCCAGCCGGAGCAAAACCAGGTGCTGCTAAAGCCCACTAGAATTTCGTCGAGCATCAGAAAGTCAGTAATTAATAGTTAATATTTGACCTCACTATTAATTACTGATTTATTAACCAAATTTAAAATTTTGAATTTATATATCTATGCCAACCTTTGTTGCCCGCATTCGTGATTCTCAAGGCAAATCTCGAACTGAAAAAATTGTTGCTGAATCTTTAGCACAAGCTCGAACTAATCTCAGAGATAAAGGTTTTGTAGTTCAAGAACTCAAACAATCTCAAGGCTTGCCACTCAGTTTTGACTTTAAAAAATTTCAGAATTCTTTTGTTAAGGTGCCGATTAAAGAAAAAGCTGTTTTTTCTCGACAACTTGCTACTTTGGTAAATGCTGGAGTAGCAATTGTCAGAGGTTTGGGAGTACTAGCCGATCAGTGTACTAATCCTAAAATGAAACAAGCACTCATTGATATTAGTAATGATGTGCAAAGCGGTGTCAACCTTTCTGATTCAATGCGGAAGCATCCTGACTGTTTTGATGGTTTGTATGTCAGTATGATTCAAGCTGGAGAAGTTGGGGGTGTTTTAGATGAAGTACTCAATCGTTTAGCTAAATTACTAGAGGATGTAGCTAGATTACAAAACCAAATTAAATCAGCACTAGCTTATCCAACAGTGGTAGGTTTTATTGCGGTGAGTATCTTTGTCGGGATGACAGTTTTTCTTTTGCCTATTTTTGCCAAAATCTTCATAGAAATAGGTACAGAATTACCTCCTTTAACGCAATTTTTGATGACATGTAGTGAAATCTTAAGAAGTTGGAAATCTTTTTTCATCGTTGGCACATTTGTTGCCGGAAAATTTGCTTATGCACAATACTACAAAACACGCGTCGGCAGAGAAACAATTGATCGCTTATCTCTCAAAATGCCTTTATTTGGCGATTTGATTCAAAAATCTGCGGTAGCTAGATTTAGCCGAACTTTTGGTTCTTTAACTCGTTCAGGTGTGCCAATTTTGACTTCTTTAGAAATTGTGCGAGATACATCAGGAAATCAAGTAATTGCTAATGCTATTGATGCTGCTCGTGTAGAAATTCAACAAGGCGGGATGATTAGCGTTGCTTTACAAAAAGCGAATGTCTTTCCAGCAATGTCAATACAAATGATTAGTATTGGGGAAGAAACTGGAGAATTAGATGGGATGTTAATGAAGGTTGCTGATTTCTATGAAGATGAAGTTGAACAAGCGGTAAAAGCCCTAACTAGTGTTTTAGAACCAATTATGATTTTGGTTTTGGGAAGTATGGTTGGTACTATTTTGATGTCGATGTATCTGCCACTATTCAAAGTGTTTGAAAAGCTGGGATAAAAGGCGAAAGGATGAGGTTTGATCCTTCATCCTTCACACTAGCCTGCGGCAAGGCACCTAAAAGGTGTCTATATACTTCATATTTGATAAAATTATGCCTGTGCAGAAATCTCATTACGAAGCCAGCTTGGCAGAGTATAGCAATCATCAAGCGGCGATCGCACTACTCAAACAACACCGACCATATCTAGAAATGATTCCGAGTTTACGCCGCCCAGATGAAAGCGTAATTACTATTCCTCTGCCAATTGTTCGCTTGCGTAATAATATGTCAGCAACTCCACAAGTAACTTGTCTACCCTGCGATGTGGCAATTTTAATGTGTGATCCAGAATGGAAAGTAAAAACTGGAGCCGAAATTTTAATATTTATTCACCGTCCCCATGAAGACTTTTCTGATTTATTGGGACGTTGGCGACAAACTCAAGTTTTTTTAGATCAAGACTATGAATGGTTAATGCCTCCTCGTCATATTCATGTATTAAGTGAAGGTGCAAATACTATATATCCGTTGTTTTTGGTGTTTAGTGAAACATCAGAACGTATTCAAAGAGGTCTTTTAGGTGCAGACCTACCTTTTGTTATGCAAACATCATATTTGCTATTGGAAGAAGAGCGAAGAGAGGAAGAGGGACTAGAGGCTAGGGAATAGAGGCTAGAGAAAGGGTTTAGATGGGTAAAAACAGATCCAAAATATGATGAATCATTTTCATTCATATAATCTCTAAGCCCTAATCTGTAACCTCTAGCCTGTTATTTTACAAATTGAGGCATGATTTCAGCAGCGGTAAAGATGCCGTAAATGCCTCGTTGATGTAGTTGTATGCCAGCTTTGAGATAACCAAAAGCAGGTCCGCAGACATTCGCTGCCATACTGGTTTCATCGCCTAATGTAAAGGTATGGGTGGAAATTTTGCCTTCAAAGGTGCGCCCTGTAACTTTAACATTGGTGCTGAGGGGCTTTTTAGGATTGCGGGTATCAACTACACCGCCTACTGTAACGCGATCGCGTGATACGATTCCTGCTAACTCTAACATCACATCATCGGCGTGTTCCATGTTCTCTAAGGTCAGCACGCCGTTTGTTTTGTCTAATAATGCTTCTACCTCTGCATCAGTCATTGCCCGCGCAACTTCTACGGTATAACCAGGCATATGACCAATATCTTCCCGAACTGTGGCACGGTAAGCTTCCCAGTTGGCAATACCTACACCAAAGGTAATTTCGACTTTGTGGATTTCGGCATAGCTTTGGGCGGCTAAAGCAGCAGCAGCGGTTAACAGTCCTGGTGTTGCACCACAGCCTGTCATGTAGGTGATACCTGCGGCTTGCAGTTCTTCTTTCATCGCAATTAGCTGTTCTACTGCACTGGTGCGTTTGATTGCATCTACCAACACACCACGCCAACCAGATTTAATAAACTGTCGGGCTACGGAAGGAATAAAATCATTGGGTAAGTTGGGTAAAGCTAAAAAGTACCCATCTACAGGTTGGGCGCTATCGATTAACTCTTGAATACTGTTGCTAGTTAATGTACCAACTGGTTCTAAATAACCTACAGAACCTTGAGACTGATAAGTGGCAATGTTTTCTTGAAAATTTAAACCTTCAGCAGCGTAGGCGTAGCCTTTTTGATCTGCTACGGCTACTAAAGTCATTTCTCGTTTACCAGCAAGTACCTTGGCTGCTGCTTGTCCGAGTCCACCGAAACCTAATACTCCTACACGTAGCGCTGGCGTAATATTTGCTGTACTCATAGTCAATTACTTAAGTTGAATCAAAAGCTTTGAGTCTCAACCATCTTGGCTGATGGCGATCGCTCAAAGCTATAAAGGTTAATTATGCTTCATTATCCTGGTTTCTTCTCCAACCAGTTTAGTTTTTTCACCATAATTTGTTGCTGAGTGATTTAGGCTTGAGCAAATATTCACGCAGATCACCTGAAAAATCCAGAGAAAGACGAACACAGCTTTTGGACTTACAATAGAATTTAAGTAAAGCATCAATCTCTACTTTCCATGAGCATTAGTCTGACTCCGCACCAAGAACGCTTGATTCAAAAAAAGCTCCAAACTGGGAAATATAACTCTGTAGAGGAAGTGCTAGAAATCGCTCTGAGATTGTTGGATGAATATGATCGCGCTGAAGTTGAATGGGTAGAGGATGTGCGCGGAAAAATTGATGCTGCGATCGCAATTTCAGAGCAAACACCACCTATTGACGGTGAAACCTTTGTCAATCAAATTTTAGACCGATTTAAGCAACAGCGTCAGGCAGGAAAATGAATCGCTACGTTATCAATATTCTTGCTAGTCGTGACCTTAACGAAATTGCTGAATACTTCGCGCAAAACAGCCTGGAAGCAGGTGAAAACTTTTTTCAAGAATTTAACCGCAAGTGCCAACAACTTGTTACATTTCCCAACAGTGGTAGAAGTTATGCAGAAATCCGCTCTGACTTACGAGGATTAACACTTGAAGGATACATCATTTTTTATAGACTATTGGATGATGGAATTGAAATTTTGCGGGTAGTGAGTGGCCGTCGTAACCTTCCATCTGTTTTTGATGGGTCTGAATAAAATAACCTTTCCATAGCTCCATCGCTCAAAGCTATAAAGGTTAATTATGCTTTATTATCCTGGTTTATTCCCCAAGCAGATCAGTTTTTTTACCAGAGATTCTTGCTAGATGATTTGAAGCAGGCAGCAATTTTCCCAGGGTTAATACTGTTTGAGCTTTAGTTTAAATTATGCTCTAGTAATATTGTAACGTTTATCAGATACAGCCTAACACTGCATTGGAGTGAATGAATCTTTAAACATAATGCGAGTACACCAAGAAATTACTGAAAGAATAAGGTACGTTGAAAGATTTGAGGTTTTAGTTTCTGGCAAATCATTACATTATGGAAAACCTACAAATCTTCGTTCTGATGAGTATCCTTTTAGTCGTGCGGCAAATCGCCAGATGCCTATATCAAAATGGCTAGAAACTCGATTTAGTCAAACATATCCAGGGTTCCAAGCGAGTGTAATTTATCCAAATGGTTCAACAGTTAGCCCTGATATTCCTATTGGGGTTGTAAGAGACGCATACAAGGAAATTAGTAGCTTGTATGGCCAATCAATGAGATTTAAGTTTTATAGTAATGATCAATCTTCAATTATTAAGCTAAAAACAAATCTTAAGAAAGCAGGAATCGAGACAAAATTCGCAAGCCCATCTATTTTATGGCTGTGGCAATGGTACACCGTTGAGAGTGAGATTTTACGTATTCATCTTCCTATGTTTCATCGCCTAGCACTGCCTAATATATTAAAATCATTTATTTCTTCAAAAGATATCGGCTTTGAATTTAACTTCAGTTCTGATCGTTATCATTTATTTGAAGCTAACTCTGACTATTCATATTTTGGAATGGAGCAGTTTCGATTGTTAAAATCTTTCAGTAGTTAGTTTGTTTAAATTTTTTCTAGATTGGTCTGAGAAACAACGTACCATCTGAAAAATGAATAGCCTGCTGATTTTACCCAATTTCAAAAAAGAAAGATCCTTTTCGCTATCCTAGAAAAGTAAATCATTGCCCGATTTAACGATGGTTGCTTTACCCGATCGCATTTTAATAAGTGCAGAGGAATATCTAATTTGGGAACCTACCCAAGAGCAACGCTACGAGTATTGGGATGGTGAAGTTGTAGCTATGAGTGGCGGTGCGCGCAACCACAACCGAGTTTCTGGAAATTTCTTTAAGCTTTTAGATGATGCTCTAGCTGATCGCTCTTGTGAAGTCTACATTGTAGATGTAAAGGTGCAGGTAGAACCGGGACAGAAGTATTTTTATCCTGATGTGGTGGTGACTTGCGATGAACGCGATGATGATCCACAATTCATACACTTTCCTTGCTTAATTATTGAAGTGTTATCACCATCAACGGAAGCAGCTGATCGAGGAAAAAAGTTTGCTGCATATCGTCAATGTCCAACCTTGCAAGAATATGTCTTAGTACAAGTAGCACAACCTGGTGTAGAAGTCTTTCGCCGCAATGAACAGGGAAAATGGGTATTGTCTGATTATAATTTGGGCGACAGATTGCTATTAGAATCGGTGAATGTAGAAATAGCGATCGCTGATTTGTACCGACAAGTTGAGTTTGAAGCCGAAGCAACCGACTGACTCTACCTGAATTGTCAGTATAATATGCAGATACTCTCCATATAATTTAGCTATGCTGCTGGTGATGTTGATTAGGCCGCAGCGTTAAAGGTTATGCGATCGCTAACAGTACAAGGTTTCCACATCTGCTCAAAATCTTCCACACTGTAATGCACGAGAAATTTATTTTAGTCAGGCGATCACTAATTTCTCACAATGTTACAAAATTCTTGAATAACCCTTGTGGGGTGAGCGACAGATTTTGCCAACGCTCACCCTCAAATTTTTAGAGCCAAAACAGTCTCTATCAGTAGTCATAAATTTAACTTATAGCTTTATTAAGTAAATATTTCTGAAATCCCTTTACAAAAAGCAATAATTACCTTTAAG
>NZ_DF978429.1:133516-204696 GCF_002897135.1 Nostoc cycadae WK-1
GAGGAGAGCGCCTTTTTAGTTTGGGTTTGTGAGCATTTTAAAATGCAGAGTTTTTTATCAGTCACTGAGAGCAGGAACTTTAGGGAATTTGATACACTAGCTAAAATTTGAAATTATTCCAGCTGGTAGCTCTAGGCTGATAAATAAATATGAGTGACGCTTTATTTTGTATAGAAAATTTACGAGTTGCTTATCCTCAGCGCTGTGGGGAAGAACTTAGTTGGGCGGTGGATGATGTATCTTTGACACTACAACCTGGGGAAAGAATGGGTTTGGTGGGGGAGTCTGGGTGTGGTAAATCTACTTTGGGAAGGGCAGTAATGCGGTTGTTACCGTCATCCAGCCGGATTGAGGGACGAGTAACTTTTCAAGGAGAGCCAGTATTTGATTTAACACCAACTCAGTTGCGGAAATTTCGGGGAGAAGTAGTAGCATTAATTTTCCAAGATCCGATGACGCGCCTTGACCCGTTAATGACGATTGGTAAACATTGTCTGGAAACTTTGCAAGCACATTCACCAGAATTATCAGCCAAGGAAGCAAAGGAAAAAGCGCTGGCGACTTTAGAAAAGGTAAAAATTCCGGCTAGTAGGTGGAATCAGTACCCTCATGAGTTTAGCGGTGGGATGCGACAACGGGTAGCGATCGCCTTGGCACTGCTTCTTAATCCTAAGTTAATTGTGGCTGATGAACCTACCACTAGTTTGGATGTGACTGTCTCAGCGCAGATTTTACAAGAATTAACCCGTTTGTGTGCTGAAGAAAATATGGCGCTGCTGCTGATTTCTCACGATTTGGCAATGGTAGCAGAATATTGCGATCGCATCGGTGTAATGTACCGCGGCAAAATGGTAGAAATGGGGGCAACTACATCGGTATTTGGCAATCCTCAGCATGAATATACGCGATCGCTTCTACAAGCCGCTTTGCATATTCAAACAGTAGATGAGGTAACTGAGGACTGGGGATTAGGTAATGATGAAAGTATTTCCGAATCGCCTATCTTGAGGATTACAGAACTAAAGCAACACTACACAATCGAGCCTAATTTGATTGAACGGCTGTTTAAAGCGGAGAATCAAACAATCAAAGCAGTAGATGGTATTAACCTTGATTTATTTCCCGGAGAAATTTTAGGCTTAGTTGGTGAGTCGGGCTGTGGTAAAAGCACACTGTCGCGGACTATCTTACAGCTAATTCGTCCGACATCTGGCAAGGTGGAATTTTTGGGTAAGGATTTAACCAAGCTATCACGGCAAGAAATTCGCTCTTCCCGCCGACAGATGCAAATGGTGTTTCAAGACCCCCATGCTTGTTTAAATCCAGCGATGACTGTAGGGCAGAGTATAGGAGATCCTTTGTTAATTCACAATCTGGCTGATGCGGCTAAGGCCAAAGAAGAAGTATTGTGGATGTTGCAAAAAGTTGGGTTAACACCGCCAGAAGTTTATTATCAACGTTACCCATCAGATTTATCTGGCGGACAGCAGCAAAGAGTGGCGATCGCGCGGGCTTTAATTACTCGCCCTAAACTGTTGATTTGCGATGAACCTGTGAGTATGTTAGATGCAAGCGTGCAGTCGCAAGTGTTGGATTTGATGTTGCAGTTAAAAGAAGAATTTGAGTTAACTTATCTATTTATTACTCATGACTTGTGGTTAGCACGATTTTTATGCGATCGCATTGCGGTGATGAATGGCGGCAAAATCGTTGAACTCGGCCCAACAAAACAAATTTTTGCCAATCCGCAACATCCTTATACTCAAACACTATTAGCTGCGGCTCCTCTTTTGGCTCGTACTTAATCCAAATGGTCTTGTCCAACAATCTCAGCCAAGCGCTTTAAGATTTGCAACACTCGCTCTAGGTCATGATCTTGTCCTAAGATAAACTGGCGTGATCGCCCATATCTTGGCACATCTTGACAAAGGAGTTTCAAAAATATGAAATCTGTGCAATTGGTAACAAGCCCATAACGGGAACGATTACCGTTGGGAGCCGCCAGCATATAGGGCAATACTTGCGGGATACCGACCTTGAGAGAAAATTCTTCTGCTCGCTTTGACTCAATCACTAACACCCAAAGTTGTTCTTTGAGAACTAGGACATCGATTCGCCCCCGGACTACGATATCCTCATCAGTGGTAGCAATTTCTACTGAGTCTTCTGTGCTAACGTAAAACGGAGGCAAAAACAGCCCTGATAAATCCAACAAGGGAGCAACTACAGCCAGCTTAACTGTATTTTCTAGCACTGAACGCCGTTCTAAATTAGCAACTATGGCCTCTACTCTTATAAGCCGCTGTTTTTCAGTATCAGTTAGCTCAGGTAAACTTTCTTGCCATTCAAAGAAAAATGACTCATCTTGCGTTTGTTGCAATTTGAAACGCTGCTTCAAATCATAGAGCGTTATCCTCTCCGCAGCGATTGTTTGTACCATTTGGATGTATCTATCTTTCCCGATATTCTAATTCTATTTAAGTCAAAACCAAGTTATCTCGATGCACTACGGTATCTGTGCCAACATACCCTAGAATTTCGGGAATTTCTCTGGAGTGACGGCCACAAATTTTTTGCAGTTCATCGTTGCTGTAGTTTACTAGCCCTCTAGCAATTTCGTTACCGTTGGTGTCGCACAATTGCACAGCTGCTTGGGTGTCAAATTCTCCTTCTACTGCTTTGATACCTGCTGCTAATAATGATTTTCCGGCTTGCGATATGGCTATAATCGCACCTTGATCTAAATACAATTTTCCCGCTGGCACAAGTCCGTAAGCTATCCAGCGTTTTCTGGCTGATGTGGGTTCTGGTTGCGGTTCAAAGTGCGTTCCTAAAGGTTCCCCTTGTAAAATTTTTTCGAGATTGCGGGGAAATCGCCCTTGCGTGATTACCGTTCGTACTCCCGCCGCGATCGCAATTCTGGCGGCAGAGATTTTTGTTACCATCCCACCAGTACCCCATTGTGAGCCTTGTCCGCCTGTTTGGATTTGCAGTTTTGCCAATTCTTTAATATTACTGACCAAGGAAATGGGTTTGGCATCGGGTACAGAACGGGGATCGGCTGAGTATAATCTGTCTACGTCGGTAAGTAAAAATAGCCAATCGGCTTCTACTAAACTCGCTACTAATGCTGATAGGGTATCGTTATCACCAAATTTCAGTTCCTCTACAGCTACGGTGTCATTTTCATTAACTACGGGAATTACACCCAGTCCCAGCAATTCTTTAAAGGTGTTGTAAACGTTAAGGTATCGGCTACGCTGTACTAAATCGCTGCGAGTTAGCAAAACTTGGGCAATCGGCTGTTGCAAGGTAGTAAACAAATCATCATATATCCGCATTAACCGCCCTTGACCAACTGCGGCTACTGCTTGTTTGAGGGCGATCGCTTTGGGGCGTTCTGTTAAACCCAATCTTGCACAACCAACACCCACTGCACCAGAGGACACCAAAATCACTCGATTGCCCTGCTGCCTTAAATTGCAAAGTGTTTCTGTTAAAGTTGCGATCGTAGAAAGTGCTAATTGCCCTGTTTCTGGTTGGGTCAGGCTAGAAGTGCCGATTTTAACGACAATCGTTTTGGTCATGGTCAATGGTCAATGGTCAATGGTGAGCCAGCGCGGTCTTCTCCCAAAGGGAGAGGCTAACGCCAAGGGGGTTTCCCCCATGAGCGACTGGTGTTAGCGCAGCGTTAGCGACGTTAGGAGCGTCACCCCGAAGGGGTCAATGGTCAATGGGTCAATGGTTACTTTTGACTTTAGACTCTTGACTCTGGACTAAAAAGTAAAGCGCCAATCCTTCTATAGTGAAGGTGACGCTTTACCAGTTTATAGTTATTTGCTATTTACTAGGGTCTTTTTTGGCTGACCCCATGTTATTAATACTTATAATCTCCCATTTTGTGTGTTTCTAAATCATCCTTAATTATTTCTTTAGCTTTCTTTTCCTGACGATTTGTTACTTTTTGTGAATTGTGTTTTGCTTGGGAGTGATAGAGGCTCCCAAAATTTCGGAAAACCAAACTTCAAAATTTCTCACAGGATGGGAACGCAGTGCAGCATCAGGGTGAATAATCGGTTCTACGAGAATTGTAAACATTCCCAGACGATTCCCGGCTAAAACATCAGTAAATAAGCGATCGCCCACCATACCCACTTGATGTGCAGGTAAATCCATTGATTGCAGAGCCGCTCTAATTTTCCGGCGAGAGGGCTTGGCTGCACCTAAGTAGTAAGGTAAGTTCAAAGAACGGGCAATGCTGCCAATGCGAGATTCACTTAAGTTATTGCTCACTAACCACAAATCAACGTTCATGCGGATTTCTTCTACCCATTGTCTCAATTCTGGTGAAGGAGTCCCGACTGTAAAGGGAACTAAAGTTTCATCTACATCTAAAACTAGTCCCTTCAGCCCATATTGTTGAATAATTTTTTTAGTCAATCGCAATACTGAACCGTGTAAAATCAAGTCAGGCTGTAAGAGATTGTTCCAAGTCATAGACAATATTTAAGGATCACAATGAGAAATGCTCTTGCTTTAGAGCATTTGTTTAATATTTCAGAAGTAATAGAGAAATACCCATAAATCTGGTAATAAGCGCTTATGGGTATTTTAGATAATTGGTATTATTCAATTTTAATCAGGGGAGCAGAGCTTTGCTCTCCTATTTAGCGCCCAGAGAAAAATTGTTTTACGCGTTTTTTATGGAAAGTGCTTAAACTCCTGCGGAATTATGCTGATAAAAATTCGCAATTAAAAATCTAAGAATGTGATGTTTTTAATTTTGAATTTTTACAGTTTTATTCCACTTCGTTAAAAAGTTGTTCTTCTAGTAGTGGTTGTACTTGGCGAAATTCTTCTGGAGAGAGTAATTCAGGATTACCTTCTTTGGTAATCCTGGCAAAAAAGAGCAAGGGGTCGAGGGGGGTATAAATAGCATACTCCTGTTCTTCGTGATAGAAGCTGGCGAGTAACTGTAATTGCTCTGGCTCTAAATCTGTTTCGTCGTCTTCTATTTCTAATGTAAAAAGTTCCGACTCATCTACAGCAGGTAATTCACCAGCAACGGTTAAAGCGTAAGCTGTATTTTTGAGAATCAAGTTTTGCTCAGATAAGACTGCTTGGGCGGTGCTAAAAATTTCGTCAAGGATGGCATCATCTTCTACTAAAACGGCTTCTTCTTCCTCGTCTTCACCTTCCCAAGCGAAAACTTCTATGGGTGAGTCCACAGGAAGAAGTAAGACGTATTCTTGCCCATCTACAGAGAGCGAATGTTCTATGTAACATTCGAGAGTTCGCCCTGTGTCATCAGTCAAGGTGATGGAAACTGTACGATCGCGATCGTTATCTTCAGAAAATGGAGAGGAAAACATAGCCGATTAGTTAAACTTTAATCTTTACCCGCAACTGTGAAAACTGCTTTCCTGTTGAATGACAAATAATGTCAAGCCAATAGTTTCACATTCAGACACAACTACTAGGTAATTGCTTTCAGAATATCATGTCAAAAGCTATCCATACTCGACAGCATCTTAACTGCGGTAGCTCGTCGAGTATCCAGCCATTGTTGTAAAATTAGTGCTGCTGCTTTGCGGTCAATTAAACCTTTATTCCGAGATGGTGAGACTTTTTCTGCAATCAGCATTTGCTCTGCTTGATAAGAAGTCAAGCGCTCATCAACATATTCAATGGGTAGTTTGAGAGCCTTACCCAGTCTATTGGCAAATTTCTGCACTTGACGCGCCTGAAATCCCAAAGAGCCATCCATTGAATAAGGTAAACCAACTACTAAGATTTCTACCTCACGTTCATTAACTATATTTTGGAATTGCTCAACATCGCGCTCAAAAGATGAGCGTTCAACTGTTGTAATTCCGGTCGCAATTAAACCAGTGCGATCGCATCCAGCTACGCCGATGCGCTTGAGTCCGACATCTAATCCTAGTGCTGAAATATACTGCTTTGTGGTCATTGTCATAAGTTTTGAGTGACTTCGGCGTGAGCGCTCAGTCGAACGCTAAGTAGTGAGTGCTGCGTCATATATTCTTTCTTTACTATCCTGTTGATTTCACTACTTTTCCTGCTGACCATCTACGGATTCATTTTGGCAAGAGGCTTCAATGTTACAGTTGTTGCACTTAAAGGTAATAGGCTCTGATTTATTTGGCACTGGTATATCTGAAGATTGTGGCTGTACTGTTTTTGCCCAAGACATACCACCTGGAATTGGCTTACGCGCTGGTTGCAAACCTTGCAGTACATCAGTCCATTGAATGCCTTCTAGGGAGACAAATTTTGATTCTCGGAGTTTGTGCCACACTGAGCGAGACATGATCAAAGTGTGTTCAGTGCGTTTCGCACCAATCCGTTCTAAATATTCTTCTCGTTCTGGCTGGTAGTCTAAAGAAGCCAGCCGCAAACCCTGTTGGGGAAAGTCTTGTGCTATCCGCGCCAATTGCGACAGCAATTCTGGATACAACCAAGTGTATGCAGGATGAACTGTCAGCGTAGCTACATGAGGAGTTTCGCCTTTGCGGTCAAGCTGCACTTGAAAATAGCCAATTGCGGCTTTGCGTTGAGGTTCAAACACATAACCACTGACAACTTCAGTTTTGGTTATCCACTGCTTGACTGCATCAGTTAAGGCTCCGAACAAGCTGGTTTTAAAATCGCGGGTGTTGCGGTCAAATACCTGACGCACTAAAGGCGGCATGGATGCTGTATCTAGTTGATAGAGCAACTGAGCATCTGCGTTACTGACTGGGAGCAAGTTAGGTAAATCTGGTTCTGCTTGTGCTAATTCCGCTAGTAAATCAGCTTCAATTTTCCAGTATGTAATTTCTGCTAGACGTTGAAATCCATTTTGCCGATACAGTGCAAGGGCATCGACATCATTAATATTTACTTCTAATAACCAAGTCCGAGCTTCTAAAATCGACTCAAAACAGTGACGCAACAATTGTGAGCCAATTCCTTGCTTATCCGCGGTGCGATCTAGCAGCACCCGATCAATGCGCCAAGTACTACGGGTGCGGTTAAATGGTGACACCTGAATCATGCCTAAAAGCATCCGTCCCTGTTCAGCTACGAATGCACAGAAACGATACTGTAGGGGATTAGGAAACCAACTCAAAAATTTGAGTAATCCATACCAGCGACGCAGCGATTGCATCTGATGGTTGGCACAACTAGACTCGTTAGGAGTCATTGCAGTGAATGACTCTTGAGTTAATCGCTCAATTCCATCCAGATCCCGAAAGTGGACTGGCCGGATGACAACGCTGAGATTTCGAGGAAGTAATGAAGTCATTTTGATTCAAGCGGCCATGTAGCCTTAACTAACTGCTCTTGGGTGGAACTGATGCAATAATAATTTTAACGGCTTTCCGTTGTGGGCTATTGCTTCAAAAGGTTGATTTTGGTGATTAAATATTTAAAAAAGCAAAAAAAGCAGATTTGATGAGTGCGCTATAGGCGTTAACCCAACAATACCTGCTTTTATTTTATTTGACTTTTAGTTAAATTTCCTATATTTACAAACCTTGCCGAGAAATTAACTTTTCAAAGTTGGCTTGGGTTTGATGGAGGAGTTGTTGTCTACTATCTTCTACGGTATGGTGGAGGGTTGGAACCAGATTGCGAGCTTGTAGAGTCATGTGCAGCTGTAAGTGGGCGACATATTCGCTAAAATCTTCGTTTTGTACAGCTTTGCCCGTGAGTAAGTTGGATTCCATTGCCACTGTGTTCTCCTTATAGCGCTGTTGCTTCACATCATCAAAACTTATCATGTTGCTCGGA
Source organism: Nostoc cycadae WK-1 (assembly GCF_002897135.1). Lineage (NCBI taxonomy): Bacteria > Bacillati > Cyanobacteriota > Cyanophyceae > Nostocales > Nostocaceae > Nostoc > Nostoc cycadae. The sequence goes on from NZ_DF978429.1 coordinate 141,314, forward strand.
TTACCTTTTTATTTTGCAATGAAGTTTAACGGTTGTTTGCAATCTACTCTCGTAGGACGTAGCCAACACCGCGGACGGTTTGAATCAGGCGCTTTTCTTGATTGATTTCGAGTTTGAGGCGCAAGTAACGGACATAAACTTCGATAATGTTGGAATCGCCCATGAAGTCGTAACCCCAGACTTCTTCTAAAATGCGATCGCGGGTAATTACCTGTCGGGGATGGGAAAGTAAATAATCGAGCAAGTCAAATTCTTTGGCTGTTAATTCAATTAATCTGTCACCGCGATAAACTTCTCTAGTCCGGCGATTTAAGCTGAGATCTTCAAATTCTAAGATATCGGCTGCGTCTGCTTCTTGATTGCGACGCAGATGAGCGCGGACTCTGGCTAAGAGTTCTTCAACGCTAAACGGTTTTACTACATAATCATCAGCACCAGCATCTAAACCGGCAACGCGATCGCTGACTTCATCTTTAGCAGTTAATAATATTACTGGGACTTTATCACCAGTACTCCGTAGGCGACGACAAATTTCTAATCCTGATAACCCAGGTAACATCCAATCTAAAATAACTAAATCTGGATGTAACTCCCGCGCCGCAGTCAGCGCAGTTAATCCATCGTAGGCGACACTGACTTGATAACCTTCGTAATTCAGTTCCAATTCGATAAATCGCGCCAGTTTGACCTCATCTTCTACAAGTAAGATGTGTGTCATATTGATGATTTTAATGATTTCAGCAAGGTAAGGCAGTAATTGATACAGACTGAGAACCAGTTCGACACATATCTAATTAGTTCTAAAATAGCTTAGTATAGATTGAATCAGATAACAAGTGTGCGTCTGTAATTACCGATAGCTGCTGTTTGTGACTTTCAAAGTTTAACAATAAACAGTTACATCTTCACCACATTCATCAGTAAGATAACACAGCGCTCGAAAACGCAGACTTACTAGTGGCTGATACAACAACAAGGTTCAGATAAGAATATTTAACCGCCGATGTACTTTAATAGACATCTCTGGAAAAGATTGTAGAGACGTTTCATGAAACGTCTCTACAAGGTTTCTAAGAAACGCACATTTAACTTTCAAAGATGTCGAATAACAAATGACAACTCTAAATGTGAGTCCGCACAAATTTTTCTAACCTATCTAATCCCTTTTCGATTGTGGTTAAATCAGTGGCGTAGGAAAGACGAATGTTATTATCTGCACCAAAGGCAATTCCAGGAATGACTGCAACTTGATGTTCTTCAATCAAAGCGTTGCAAAAGTCTAAGGATTTCAGTCCGGTTTTGCTGATATCGGGAAACAGATAAAAAGCACCATCTGGTTTGGGACAATTCAGTCCAGGAATGGCGTTGATTCTCTCTAGCATAACTTGTCGCCGTTTGGTGAAAGCTGCCAGCATTTCGGCTACACAGTCTTGAGATTCTTGTAAGGCTGCGATCGCCCCATATTGAGCAAAGGTACAAACATTAGATGTACTATGCCCTTGTATGGAATTGGCGGCTTTAATAATTTCTATTGGCCCAGCTAAGTAACCCAAGCGCCAACCTGTCATAGAGTAAGCTTTAGCAAAGCCGTTACTAATAAAGGTGCGCTGAAAAATTTCTGGACTGAGAGAACCAATGCTAATGTGTTCTGCACCGTCGTAGAGAATTTTTTCGTAAATCTCATCGGAAACTACATAGATATCTGCATCAACTACTACTTGCGCCAAAGCTTTAATTTCCTCTGGCGTGTATACCATCCCTGTTGGGTTAGATGGAGAATTGAGGACAAATAACTTAGTTTTGGGGGTAATGGCTTGGCGCAGTTGTTCCGGTGTAATTTTATAGCCTGTGGAAGCATCAGTGTTGACAATTACTGATACACCACCTGCCAAAGTTACCATTTCGGGATAACTCAGCCAATAGGGAGCCGGAATAATTACCTCATCACCTGGATCGATGAGTGACAAGATCAAGTTGTACAAAGAATGTTTACCGCCATTGGTGACGATGACATTTTCTGCTTTGTAATCTAAACCGTTATCAGTTTTCAGCTTTTGGGCGATCGCTTCCCTTAACTTTGGTTCTCCAGCTGCGGGGCCATACTTGGTTTTGCCTTCTTCCAAAGCTTTTGCTGCTGCGGCTTTAATATGCGCTGGTGTGTCAAAATCCGGTTCGCCAGCGCTAAAACTACAAACATCTATACCTTCTGCCTTCATGGCCTTAGCTTTAGCTGCGATCGCTAAGGTTAAAGAAGGTTTTACCTGACTTACTCTTGCTGCCAGTTTCATTCTTACTTATTCTTTGGCAAATCTCTCACTTATTTAAGGATATCCCAGAAACTCTACCGAGTTTTGCCTTTGGGTGAATTCCTTTGCATCTGTGTGTGCATCACAGAAATCTCGCAAAATTCTGTGGCTAATCACACGCATTTAAATTTCTTTAATTGTCTGTACATTTTTACCTCCCTATGAAGCTAGATATTATGTTTTGAGTCTATCATCCAAAAATTAATCGCTAAACATTTGCACTGCATAAATTTGACCAGTTTTACCGACTGCTATACCATAGCCAAATTTTTTGTATTCACGGGTGAGGAGGTTGGTGCGGTGGTTGTTGCTGTACATCCAACTGCGTTGAAAATTTTCGACTGTGCCGTAAGTTAACCCTAAACCTTGCACACTATCTTTAATAATATTTTCGCCAACTCCGACACGCCGATTACCGCTAACGGCAATATAGCGATCGCGGGGATTTTTCCCATCGAGGGAAATATGATTAAAATATTGCTGCTCCAGCATATCTTGGGCGTGGAGTTTTGCGGCTAATGAAAGTAAAGAGTCGGCTTTTAGTGGTTTTAAATTATTGAGGGTGCGATCGCGATTTACCAATTCTAAGGCAAACTGTCTCAACTCTGGCTCATCACGCAACTGTTGGGCATTCCAAATGGTAACTTTTGGCTGGCCAATTTTCCAATCAGCGCCACCATTCCCGTTATAAAGACCTTGTTTTAGCAGTCCAAAGGGAGAAAGTTCTGTCCAAAAATAATTAATATCCACTGGGTGTCCCCGCAAAGCCTGGTGGATGAAATAGGTAGTTGGCCTAAATGCTAAAACTACCGTAAACAAAACAACGTATCTCCACCAAATGTTGACTTTGCTCTTTGTATCCATTGTCTTGATTCAAGGTTAGGGATGCACAAACCACTAAACTATTTTTACATCTGGGTACTAACTAATTACGTAAAAATTTAGCACTTGTTTAACCTTGATAGAGACGCTGCAAGGCAACGCCTCTATGATTTCTCAACCACCGACATGGATTCCTGGTCGCCTATGGGGATTTTTTTCGGCGCGACGCAGTACTTCACGGGTAACTACGGCAATATCACCTTCACCAAATAAAATAAACCGCAGTAAATATTGGATGGGATTTCCTTCTACCCAGCCGAAATAAGCGTGCGGAATTTTACCAGTTTGGTCACGAATATACAGTAATAAAGCGGCGATCGCATTGGGTACTGCGGCACTTTCAGCACGTAAAATTCGATAATCACCAACTTGTACACCTTTGACTCGAATCACATCAGTAAAATCTGACGCATCAGATATCAAAATTTCTAGAAAGATCACTGGATCTGTCGGCGGAATGTGGTTATCTTCCCGTACCTCTTTTTCCTTTAACAAATATTCTTGTTCATCACCCACATTTAATCGATTAGCAATGATGCGGATTGCACCTTGGCTTTCTTCAGCAATGAATTGGCGGGCATTTTCATCAACTTCTATTTGTTCTACTCGCAGTTCTGTGGAGCGCCAAACGCGGGAAACTAGGGAAGTACAAATAATTGCACCAATAAAGAACGCGGCGATTTTAATCCCTTCTGGTCTCTCAATAATATTTACAATTGTTGTATAGATAAAGACCAGTGTTATCAATGCAAAAATGAATCTTCCTTTTGGAGAATTTTGACGATGGGCTGATAAAGTAACAGCAAAGGCGGCGGAACTTATTAATACCAATACACCTGTTGCATAAGCACCACCCTGTGCTTCTACATTTGCCTGGAAAATCACTGTTACCACAAAGGCAATCGTGATATAAACCAATACTAAGGGTCTGGTTAGTAACGCCCAACTCGGTGCCATACCATAACGCGGTAAGTAACGAGGCACAATATTTAGTAGTCCTGCCATTGCGGATGCGCCAGCAAACCACAGAATAGAAATGGTGCTTAAATCATAAATGGTACCGAAGCCATTACCTAAATACAGATGTGCCAGATAAGCAAGGGCGCGGCCATTGGCTTTACCACCTGTGGCAAATTCTGTGGCGGGAATCAACAGAGTAGTGACAAAACTACTGGTTAGTAAAAAGAAGCTCATAATTACAGCCGCAGCAGTCAGTAGCTTGCGGGTATTCCGCACTCTTCCTCTGGGCATTTCTGGGGTATCGCTACTGCTACCTTGAACTAGGGGCATAACAGTTACACCAGTCTCAAATCCTGATAAGCCTAATGCCAGTTTGGGAAATAATAGGATAGCTAGGCCGATGAGAGCAAAGAAATTGGCATGACGGGCGAAAAGTGCTGTTTGCCAATTTGCGATCGCACCTGGGTTAATTGCAATATGATATAACCCAATGCTAATGACAACTAAATTTAACAGCAGATAAACTGCCACTAAAAATACCGCAATCCCAATTGCTTCTTTAAAGCCTCTCAAGAAAACTACACCGAGTAAAGCAATTAACATTAAGGTAATAGCAATGCTTTGACTGTGCAGCAGACTTGGTGTCAGCGGATTTTCAATGATATGGGCTGTGGCATCAGCGGCAGACAGAGTAATAGTAATAATAAAGTCAGTTGCCACAAAGCCAAGTAGACACAATACCAGTAATTTGCCTTGCCACCAAGACAGCAAATGCTCCAACATAGCAATAGAACCTTCACCATGTGGGCTTTTAGCAGCAATACGGCGATAGATTGGCAATGCACCAAAGAGCGTTAATAAAACCAAAATAAGCGTAGCAATAGGAGAAAGCGCACCTGCCGCCAATGCCGCAATTCCCGGTTGATAGCCGAGAGTAGAAAAATAATCTACACCGGTTAAGCACATAACTTGCCACCAAGGATGCTGGCGGTGTGCTTCTTCCTTCTGGTAAGGCCCTTCCTTTTCGCGGCGGTTTTCTGCCAGTAACCAGCGCATAAACCGTCTACTGAGCCGTTTTGTTGAGAACATTGATTTAGCCATCAAATCCGATTTTGTTATAAAAGTCGCTGCTGTGAGTGCTTTGAGTTTGGTAGTTTTATTCAAAATTTTGAACTACAAATCCACTTACAGAATAAAGAACAACAAGTTTTTACATTAGAAATTTTCCCCAAATAATTGATTTCCATAAACCAAGTCCTGACAAAAATCAGGAAAAGTATGACTTGTCTATGGATATTAGGTATAGATATAAGGAGTATTTTATGCTGCGATCGCTCAAACAAAAGTTAGCATTAGTTATCCTGTTAGCGTTTTCCTTGATCCTATTGCCTCATCCTGCTTTTGCTTTGGTTCCCACAGAAAGTCAATTCACCACTGCTGTTGGTGCTTGTGAAGCCGTAATCTCGATTAAAAAAGGCACAAACCCCGGCAATGTCAGATTACAACCGGGACAGACTTATCAAATCGTTGGTCAAAATAAAGATAACCCTTCTCACTACCTACTAGAAATTGCCAGTGCCAGCCCTTCCCGGCGTTGGGTTCCTACTAGTTGCGTTAGTGCCGATGGTTTGCCTACTGATACGACAGGAAAGATACCGCCTGTCATTCCTGTGGCTGTAGGTAATGACTATTTACTAGCAGTGAGTTGGCAACCAGCTTTTTGTGAGTCCAAACCCGAAAAAACTGAGTGTAAAAATTTAGCGAAAAATCCCAACCGTCCCGAAGCTACCAATTTTGCTTTACATGGTTTGTGGCCTCAGCCTGAATCTAATATTTATTGTGGAGTCAGTCAGACTGATATCACCTTTGATAAAGCCAGTGCTTGGTCAAAGTTACCTGCGGTAGAGACAGAACTGTCACCTGACACTTGGGCAAAGCTACAAGTTGTGATGCCAGGAACTGCTTCTAATTTGCAAAGACATGAATGGATTAAGCATGGTACTTGTTATCAAGGTACACCAGAGGAATATTTTACTGAGTCTATTGCTCTAATTGATACCTTTAACAAATCTCCTATTCAAGCATTAGTAGCTAGTAATATTGGTCGTCAAGTTACACTCAAGGATATTGATCAGGCCTTGTCGTCTTTGGGTGTGAATGCTGGGGACAAGATAGAAGTCAAATGCACCAATGCAGTATTAGGTGAACTTTGGGTTAACCTCAGAGGCGATATTACCCCTAACACTTTAATTAGTGACTTGTTAACCAATAGCCCAAAAGCCAAACTTGAGAAGTTCAAGTCTTGCTTAATTGACGATGCACGTAATTAATTAAAGTTGTTGGGTTAAGTATAAAAGATAAAGGCGATCGCTATGTGTGATGCGATCGCCCAATCAAAAAAATATTTTGATATAAAATTCTGGCTAACTTGCTGACTTCAACCCATCCAAAGCTAAGTTCAATTTCAAAACATTAACTCCTGGTTCACCAAAAATACCTAGAAAGCGACCATCAGTATTTTGAGCAATCAAAGTTTCTAACTGCTGGGGTTGGAGTCCTCGCACTTTGGCTACACGGTTAACTTGTGCTTTGGCAGCTTCCGGGGTAATGTGGGGGTCGAGGCTAGAACCAGAAGTGTAAACTAAATCGGCGGTAGGTTGGATACCTGCTTTTTTTAACCGATTTAAATCACCTTCAACACGTTTGCTGGGGTCAGGGTCATCTTTACCTTTGATACGTTCTATTAATGCTGAATTACTGGGGGCTAAATTACTCGCACCAGAAACCCCAGTTTTTAACACTCCCGCTTCATCTTTTTTCGGGTCAGCAGTGCTGTAACTGGTGGTACTAGGACGACTATTAAAATATCTTTCGGAAGTGAAAGGTTGACCAATTAAACTAGAGCCAATTACTTGACCTTGGTTATTTTTAATCAGGCTACCATTGACTTGAAATGGCAAAATAATCTGTCCAACACCGATCATCACAAAGGGATAAATAATAGCGCCAATTACCCAAAGAACTAAAGTAGAACGAATGGCTCGGTTAACTTCGCGTGCAAAACTCATTAGAATTTCTCCGGGACAAACATAACAAAAAATAAATAAGTAGAAAGGCTTAAAGTTACTAGTCCTAACAGACCTAATGACCAAGCTTGAATATGGGAAAAACTTTCTCCAGTGGCGGCATAAACAACAGGTGCGATCGCCAGATTCAAACACATTCCCAAAAAGATATATAAGGGCAGTTTTGGAATGCGGTAATCAGCCATAGAATCAATTATCTCTACCAATATTTGAGGTAAACGAAAAGATTTCATAACATTGATGAGTCGTTAAAAATTAAGAAAAAGGTAAGATGACATCAATTAATTTAATGGCAATAAAAGGTGCAACAATTCCGCCCAAACCATAAATGAAAATGTTGCGTCTTAATAATTGATCTGCTGTCAGGGGACGAAATTTGACTCCCGTCAGTGCTAACGGAATCAGTACCGGAATAATTAAGGCGTTGTAAATTAGAGCTGAGATAATGGCTGATTGGGCGCTTTTCAGTCCCATAATGTTGAGTGCGCCAATTCCCGCCGCCGCAAAGATAGTGGGAATAATGGCGAAATACTTAGCAATATCATTGGCAATAGAAAAAGTAGTTAACGCCCCACGGGTAATAAGTAACTGTTTACCAATAGTGACCAAATCAATTAATTTGGTGGGGTCAGAATCTAAATCCACCATGTTAGCGGCTTCTTTAGCAGCTTGTGTCCCAGAGTTCATTGCTAAACCCACGTTGGCTTGAGCTAATGCGGGTGCATCATTAGTACCATCTCCGGTCATCGCTACTAATTTACCTTGAGATTGTTCGGCGCGAATTACACCAATTTTGTCTTCTGGTGTAGCTTCAGCGATAAAATCATCAACACCTGCTTCTTGAGCAATCACACCAGCCGTAATGCGGTTATCACCTGTGAGCATAATTGTCTTGACACCCATCCGCCGGAGTTGGTCGAATCTTTCACGTAAACCGGGTTTAACAATATCTTTGAGATAGATAACCCCAAAAATTTGGTCATCTTGACAAACGGCTAAGGGTGTACCGCCTAACCGGGAAACTCGCTCATAAGCTGCATCAACATCACTAGCAATATGGCTTCCACGAGAGCGAACAAAGCTTTTAATTGCATCTACCGCCCCTTTACGGACTTGCTTACCGTTGGGGAGATTTGTCCCACTCATCCGGGTTTTGGCAGAAAATTCTACCCCTTCTGCTTGATTGATATCGAAATCTACACCAACGTGATAAGTATCTGCCAGTTTGACAATTGATCTACCTTCTGGTGTTTCATCAAATACACTGGCAGCATGGGCAACTCTGGCGACATCTTCAATGGTGTAACTGTTAACAGGGATAAACTCATCCGCCATCCGGTTGCCCAAGGTGATTGTACCTGTTTTATCTAGCACTAGGGTATTGATATCACCACAGGCTTCAACGGCGCGTCCAGAGGTGGCAATCACATTAAATTGCGCTACTCTATCCATCCCTGCAATGCCGATCGCACTCAGCAAACCGCCTATAGTTGTCGGTATCAAAGCAACTAATAATGAAATCAAAATCGCCACACTCGCACCCGCCCGTAAGCTGTTGCTGGCTTCTGTACCAAATACCGTACTGATAAAGTGAGCAATAAAGTTAACAAAGGGCGGCATCGTTGCTACCACAATTAAAAACACTTGGGTTAACACGGCTAACAATACTGTTAGGGCAATTTCATTCGGTGTTTTAGTGCGTTCTGCGCCTTCTACTAAAGAAATCATCCGGTCAATAAAGCCCTTACCAGGATCAGCTGTAATCCGAATTGTTAATTCATCAGAAAGTAAGCGCGTACCGCCTGTAACTGAACTGGCAATATCTGTACCTGGTTGTTTGAGTACCGGGGCTGATTCTCCGGTAATTGCTGATTCATCCACTGAACCAATACCTTGAATCACTTCGCCATCGGCGGGAATCATGTTATTAGCTACTACTTTGACTAAATCCCCGCGTCGCAGTTCTGTAGAATTAACTTGTTGAATCGAACCATCGGGGAGAATTTTACTCGCAACGGTATCAGAACGGGTGGAACGTAAGGAATCAGCTTGGGCTTTACCGCGTCCTTCAGCTACGGCTTCGGCAAAGTTGGCAAAGACAACGGTGAAAAACAGGATGAGTGTAATTAACCCGTTTAATAAGCGTTGTTGATTAACATCTGCTTGAATTGTGCCGAATAAATTGGGGTCGAGGGTAACGAGAAAGGTAACAATTGTTCCTACCCAGACGATAAACATGACTGGGTTACGGACAGCTATTTTGGGGTGGAGTTTAAGAAATGACTCTTTAATCGCTCTTTGGTAGAGTCCCCGCATATCTGCTTTGGGGGTATGTTTGCGCGAGTCACGGGTTCCTTGAGGTAGACGAGGTGTTGTGTTGGTTTTCATAGAAAGAGGAATTTTTTCACGCAGAGACGCAAAGGCGCAAAGGAGTATTGAGTTAGCCGATGCCTTTGGCTATCCAGAAGGCTTCACCGATGGGGCCGAAGGCGAGGACGGGAAAGAATGTGAGTGCGCCGAGAATTAAAATTACGCCTGCGGTTACGCCTGTAAACAGTCCGGTGTCGGTGCGTAATGTGCCAACTGTGAAGGGGACTTGGGGTTTGCGAGACATACTATCAGCCAGTAAGAGTAAGCCGATGATGGGGATATAGCGTCCGGCGAGGAGGCTGAAGCAAGTACTGAGGTTCCACCACAAGGCGGTTGCAGTGGTTTTTGCCCCTGCTGCAATGGCGATGGGTGATGGTTGGGAGTCACCTAAGCCTTCAAAGCCTGAACCGTTGTTAGCCGCAGCCGAAGCATATTCATAAAGGACTTGGGCAAAGCCATGAAAGCCAGGGTTGCTGATTCCTGCTAGTTGGTCGGGGAAGGCTAAAGCAATACCGGCAGGAATCATAATGGAGATTGGGTGAACTAGGAGAATCAAGAAACTCGCTAGTACTACCTCGCGCTTTTCGATTTTGCGTCCGAGAAATTCTGGTGTGCGTCCTACCATTAAGCCTGTGACGAATACTGCCAAGATGAGGTAGGCAAATAAATAAGCTGTACCTGTGCCTTGTCCACCCCAAATGATTTGTAAAAACATATTGGAGAGGGTGACAAAACCACCGTTGGGCATAAAGGAGTCGTGTAAACTGTTGACTGCGCCGCACATGGTTCCGGTGGTACTGACGGCAAATAAGGCTGATTGCGCCCAACCAAAGCGGACTTCTTTACCTTCTAAGTTGGGTTGGGTGCTACCTAACAGTGTGTTTACTGCTGGGTTGCCGTTATATTCACCAATGGCGGTGATGATAATAAATGTGATGTAAATTATGCCCACCATCCCGTAGACTAACCAGGCTTGCTTGGTGTTATTGGCAAACAAACCGTAGGTATAAATCAAGGATGTGGGAATTGATAACATCGCCACAATTTGAATTAAGTTAGAAAATCCGTTGGGATTTTCAAAGGGGTGGGCTGAGTTGATCGCAAAAAAACCGCCGCCGTTTTCTCCGAGTTGTTTGATGATTTCAAAATGGGCAACAGGGCCAAGAGCGATCGCTTGACTTACACTAGAATCTTCTAAAGTCGGGAATACAACTGGCCCTGCCAAGGTTTCGGGAACACCAGCCACCATCAAAGCAATTCCACCAACAATACAAATAGGTAATAAAATTCGCGTAATTGAGCGAATCAAATCCACATAAAAGTTACCTAATGGTCTACCTGTTAATCCACGAATAAAAGCAATTCCCACTGCTAAACCAGTGGCGGCTGAGGTGAACATGTGATAACCAAGTCCCCACATTTGACTGGCGTAACTCAGATATGTTTCACCAGAATAATGTTGTTGGTTGGTGTTAGTAATAAAGGAAATTGTTGTGTGTAGGGCTGTATCCCAAGTTGGTGCAGGGATTTTGGTTGGGTTAAAGGGTAGCCATCCTTGATTCATAATAATCAAAAATATCAGCAAACCCATGACGATATTGCTGTAGAGAATGGCTCTGGCGTATTGCCAGCCTGTCATTTCTGCTTTAGTTTGTACCCCAACTAAAGTGTAAAGTATACGTTCAATTGGGTTTAAAATAGGGTCGAGAAATGTGCTGCGTTCTTGGTAAACACGCGCCATATATCGCCCAAAAAATGGAGTTATGGCTACTACAATAAGTAGCGTTAGTCCAATTTGAATCCATCCTTGGAGCATAAATATTAATTATTTAGACAGTTTGTAATTACTGGGATTAATTTAGATCATCGATTTTTTATGAGGGAAAAACAAGAGATAGAAGATATAAATTTATACATATTTTTGAAATATACAGCGTTTATTTTTTCTATATCTAGCGTTTAGTTAGCTACTAAACGCCGAGTTGAAACAACAAATCAGATCCCCAACTTCTTTAAGAAGTCGGGGATATAAACCTCTATAGTTTTAGTATATTAAATATAATTTTAGAGAATCTTACTTAAATTAAATGAGGTTATTTACCGAAAATATACTAGCTAATAACTCACGATTTGGCAGATTTATCATCATATTCGGTCTGTTTATTGGTGTGATGGTGATGGAGTTTAAGACACCAACAGAATATGTATTTGGATATCTGTATACAGGCGCAATCTTATTAACAAACTATTGGTTTGGGGGTATGGCAACTTTTCAGGCGACTGTAGTTGCTGTGTGCTTAACTCTGTTGAATCTGGTTGTACCAGACAATGAATTAGTTAAGGTATCTACGGTCGCCAGTCGATTAATTGCGGCGATGGCGTTAATTGTGACTGGTATTTTAAGTGATCGCCTGCGTCGTTCTCAAGAGGCGATCGCAGTAACTCGCGCTAAGTTAGAATCGCAAGCGGAATTGGTCAAGGTACGAGAAGATTTTGCTTCTACTCTTACCCATGATTTAAAAACACCGTTGTTAGGGGCGATTGAAACTATCAAAGCTTTTCAACAAGAAAAATTTGGCCCAGTTGTACCAATGCAACAACAAGTCTTATCGACAATGGCACGTAGTCACCAGACTTCTCTACAACTGGTAGAAACACTTTTAGATGTTTATCGCAACGATACCGAAGGTTTAAAGCTGGACTTAGCACCAGTAGATTTAACTATCTTGGCAGAAGAAGCAGCTGGTGATTTGATGGATTTAGCTGCAAATCGTCGTGTTCATCTGTCGGTAAGTTATGGCGATTCTAATTGGCGACAATCATTGTGGGTGTATGGTGATGCGTTGCAACTGCATCGGGTGTTTAATAATCTGTTAGTGAATGCCATTAATCATTCCCGGCGCGGAGGGAAGGTGGAAGTTTTTTTAGAACCACAAACTTCTTATCAAGTCGTGAAAATTTTAGATACGGGTGCGGGTATTCAATCAGAACAGTTTTCTCACTTATTTGAAAGATTTTATCAAGGTCATAGCGATCGCCAAGCTAAAGGTTCAGGATTGGGGCTTTATTTATCTCGGCAAATTATTGAAGCCCACGGGGGTATAATCTGGGCAGAGAACAAAGTGCCGACTGGTGCTGTGTTTGCTTTTAGACTACCTGTTTATCCATTTCCATCTCCGCCAACTGCGTGAAATGTCTTCTACCCCAATCAAAATTCTACTAGTTGAAGATGATGAACTTTTTCGCTTAGGTTTGCAAGTACGGTTGCAACAAGAACCTGGGTTAGAAATTATTGCTGAGACGGAAGATGGTGAAACAGCTATTGAGTTAGTCAAAGAACATCCTCTAGATATTGTGTTGTTAGATGTGGGTTTACCGGGAATTGGTGGAATTGAAACTTGTAGACAAATTAAGCAGCAAAATCCTGCACTGCCAATTTTAATTCTCACTTCCCACTCGCAAAAGCCTTTAATTTTCAAGTTAATTGAAGCAGGCGCTCAAGGTTATTGCCTGAAAGGCATTGCTGCGGAAAAATTAGTTTTAGCATTGCGTTCTGTGGCGGCTGGCGCTTCTTGGTGGGATGAAACTGCAACAAGAGAAATTCGTTCTTCTTTTGTTTCTGAACTGCCTCAATTAGAAAATATCTCCAAGATTGCCAATCCCTTAACTCAGCGTGAACAAGAAATTTTATCGCTGTTAGCAGCAGGTAAAACCAATCAAGAAATTGCATCTGCACTATATATTGCACCTGGGACAGTGCGAGTGCATATTCATGCCATTTTACAAAAGTTAGAGGCGAGCGATCGCACCCAAGCAGTGATGATTGCTTTAAAAAAGGGTTTGATCAAAAACGACATGATTGGGAAAGATCATCTGTCATAGGTATTACATAACTGGCAGAATAAAAAGTCCAATTCCAATGGTCAAAAAGCAGACTTTTCTGGACTATTTACAGCCTCAAGCATAAATCTATGAGATGCAGTTTTAGTCCTAATTTAGCAAAATCCACACCTAAAAGTATTCGGTTATACTCACAATCCCTTCAGGTAGCTTGTTAGCCTAGAGAAGCAATTAGCTAACCAAATATTAGTTGAAAAACTGGCAATAAAACCGCACATTCATGCCAAAAAAGAATTCATTTTTAGTAATAGGACTATCATTTTTAGCTTTTATCATGGTTCTACTCACAAATTCTTTTGCTAGTACTCATCCGATCGCCGGACTCTATGTGTTTGGCGACAGTCTATCGGATGCAGGTAAGGTATTTCAAGCAACAGGGGGAATGTACCCCCCTAGTCCAACATACTTTCAGGGGCGTTACTCTAATGGTCGGGTGTGGATTGAATATCTTGCCGATCGCCTGCATCTATCCAGTCAGCAAACTAACAATTTTGCTTACGGAGGTGCAACTACTGGTAATGTGGGCAACAATTATGTCCCGAACTTATTAACTCAAGTCAAGTCATTTACCCAGACACATCAAAAGACTAATTCAAATGCCTTATATGTAGTTTGGGCGGGGGCGAATGATTATTTACAAGGAGTAAATAATGTAAATGTCCCAATTGAAAATGTCACACAAGCGATCGCTTCTTTAACTGATGTCGGTGCGAAAAAATTTCTGGTGGCGAATCTACCAGATTTAGGCAAGTTACCAGCAACAAGCAGCAACACAAATTCCTTCAATCTGAGTTCATTAACCCAAGCACATAATCAAGGTTTGCGGCGATCGCTGAAGATACTAAGCCAGCAGCATCCTGACTTAGAGATTGTCAGTTTGGATGCTAACACCTTGTATCGCAGTGCGATCGCTAATCCGGCTGCATTTGGTTTGACTAATGTTAGCAGTTCATGTTTATCTGGTTCTCAAGTATGTGGTAATCCCGACCAGTTTTTATTTTGGGATGGTATTCATCCCACAACTATGGCGCACCGCATCATTGGGGAAACAGCTTTTTCGGCAATTCAAGAAGCCGGAATCTCTACTTATTCCCGCACACCAACCCAAACTTAATTAACCCACGTTCATAACCGCGACCCATTAATCCCAGTGCTAAGGCTCCTTGAATGGTACTCCAGCCAGAACGCAACAACCCAAAAATGGCACTGGGGGTGAATGCGGAATCAATAACTATATTCCAAAATGGTGCAACCGCAACTGACCAATCAGCAGTGCGGATATTTTTTAATGGTAATTGATGGGCGATCGCTTCATACTCTGGTAACGAAATCACATAAGGCAAACAATACACGCGGTAAATATCTTGCAAATGCTTTTGTTCATCTGCTGTTAGTGGCGTTTCATCCGTAGCGCGATGGCACCAAGTCGCCATAATTAAAGTACCACCTGGTTTTAATACGCGATAACACTCCTGCAAAAATTTAGTTTTATCAGGCATGTGTTCGCCACTTTCCAGCGACCAAACCAAGTCAAAACTATCATCTGCAAAAGGCATTGCTTGAGCATCAGCCACTAAAAACTTACTTCTCAGATTTAACAGCATTTCTTGGGCGCGTTCTGTTGCTCTCGCCGCCTGCACAGGACTTAAAGTAATACCTGTAGCTCTAGCATGAAACTTTTCTGCCAAGTATAAAGAACTACCGCCAATACCACAACCCACATCCAAAATATTAGTTGCTGTTTTGACATCTGCCCAATTCAGCAACTCTTCAATTAAATCAATTTGTGCTTGACGGCGCTCTTTTTTTTGCGTGCCATCCGCACCGTAAAAACCGTGGTGCATATGTTCGCCCCAAATTTCTTCCCATAAACCCGAAGAAGCATCGTAAAACTGCTGAATTTGCTGATATAGTGTTGTACTCATAAAACAAATAATGTTAAGACAAGACAGAGTTTAAATAAACATACTGGTAGGCTACCATGTGTGTTTTTAATTAAATCAGGATGTTTTTCTTTTCCAGGAAAGAGTCAAAGCTTAGATGATGTTTGCCAAAATGCAAATTCTACTAAAAACCCCTCTCCAAACCTCTCTCCTTTTAGGGGCTGCCGTGTACACACAAGTAATCTGATCTCCCTAAATCCCCCTTAAAAAGGGGGACTTTAACTCCTGTTCCCCCCTTTTCAAGGGCTAGGGGGGATCGAAACGCTGTTGGGTGACTTTCTAAGACTTGTGTGTACACCGTAAGCCTTTTAGGGGAGAGGCTTTGATTTCTCCCTCTTCCATCGTAGGGAAGGGGCTAGGGGGTTAGGTTTTCAAACTTTCCTCAGACCCTCCCTGGAATAATTTAGAGGCTCTACCTTAATATGACTGTTTCGCGGACAATTTGTTTGGGTTTTCTGGCTGTCATCACTGTCGGGACTATTTTGTTGATGCTGCCGATTTCAACTAGCGATGGAAGTTGGAATAATTTAGTTGTGGCGTTATTCACCTCAACATCTGCTGTTTGTGTGACTGGCTTATCAGTGGTTGACCCTGGAACTTATTTTTCTTTTTGGGGTCAACTGTTTATTGCACTGCTAGTTCAAATTGGTGGGTTGGGATATATGACAACTACTACCTTTTTGATTTTGCTCATTGGACGCAGATTTGATATGCGACAAAAAATTGCAATTCAACAAGCTTTAGATAGGCCAGGAATGCAAGGTAGCGCCCAAGTCATTCGCTCAATTATTGCCACTACTTTAATTTTTGAAATTACAGGCGTATTTCTACTGTTGCCTGCTTTTGTGCCGAACTATGGTTGGTCACAAGGATTGTGGTTAGCGATTTTTCATAGTGTTAATTCTTGGAATAACGCAGGTTTTAGTTTGTTTAAAGATAACTTGATTGGTTATCAAACATCTGGGTTAGTTGTTTTCACCGTGACTACATTAATTATTTTTGGTGGCATTGGTTATCAAGTAATTTTAGAAATGTACCTTTGGTTGCGCGATCGCTTCCTCAAACAGAAGACAGCTTTAGTCCTTTCTTTAGATTTTAAAGTTGCTACCAGTACAACTATAATTCTTTTAATTGCCGGAACAATTGCTTTTTTATGTATAGAATTTAGAAATACTGAAACATTTGGCAAACTAGATTTTGGTAATCAATTATTATTAGCTTGGTTTCAATCTGTAACGCCCAGAACTGCCGGATTTAACACTATTGATATTAGCAAGATGACCACTGCTGGTCTATTTATTACTATAGCGCTGATGTTTATTGGTGCTAGTCCTGGTGGTACAGGCGGCGGTATGAAAACTACAACGTTGCGAGTTCTTACTAGTTGTACAAAAGCAATTCTTCAAGGTAAAGAAGAAGTTTTGTTATATGACCGAAAGATAGCCATAAATTTAATTTTGAAAGCAGTTGGGGTTTTAGTTGGTTCTGTCGCTACCGTAGTTTTGGCAACTATTATCATCTCCTTAACAGAGCCAAAATTAGATTTTATTCAAATTTTATTTGAAGTAGTATCTGCTTTTGCCACTGTTGGTCTTTCTACAGGTATTACAGCTAGTGTTTCCAGCGCAGCCAAGCTGATTTTAATTATTACGATGTATATAGGCAGAGTTGGAGTTTTATTACTAATGTCAGCTGTTCTTGGCGACCCTCGTCCTAGTAGAATTCACTATCCTGAAGAAAATTTATTAGTAGGATAATCTAGTAAAAATATAGAAGCTAACATCCCCGACTTATTAAAGAAGTCGGAGATGTTTTTGTGCTTGACGAAAACTTACTGGTGAGATAACCGCACTTAGTATCAATGTCATTAACTTAAACTGATAAAATATGAAACACTAGGCAAAAAATAAAAATTGTTACTTTAAGTTAAATTTAAGTATTTTTTGTCCTAAATCCAGGGAGCTTTAACAAGGATAGCAACTGTGAATCTTGCATCATTAGGGTTTTTTCGCAGTTTACGTAAAGATAACAACCAATTTGCTGTTATTGGTTTAGGTCGGTTTGGTCGTTCTGTCAGTTCAACACTGCATAAATTCGGTTATGACGTACTAGCCACAGATATTGATGAAAAAAGAGTTTGCGAGGCTTTGACAGAACAAATAGTTGGTCATGCTTTGCAACTAGATTCCACAGAACCAGCCGCACTCAAAGAAGCAGGAATCTTTGAATTTGATACGGTCATTATAGCGATCGGTAATTATGTTCAAGAAAGTATTATTACCACTCTCAACGTCAAAGAAGGTGGTGTACCTCATGTTGTGGCTAAAGCCTCTAGTGAAGTTCACCGCAAGTTATTAAAGAGAGTCGGTGCAGACCATGTTGTTTTCCCTGAATATGAAGCCGGCTGTGCTTTAGCGCGGACTCTAACAAAACCATCTATATTAGACAGATTTGACCTCGACCCAGATCACAGCATTGTCGAGATGATTGTCCCAGATGAGTTTCATGGCAAAACTATCACAGAAATTCAACTGCGTAACCGTTATGGTTTAAATTTGCTGGCTGTGAGTCAAGAGGGAAAATTTGCCATTAATCCCGAACCTAATAGGCGCTTAGAACGTGGTTCAGCAATGGTAGTAATTGGCTGCAACAAAGATATTAATCGCTTACCGATTTAATGGTCGTACTGAGGAAAATAAGAATTACACTTAAGTATATGGTGTAAAAACCCTGAAGAAAGAATTTTGTTTTTGATAGTGGTTATGGATTTAATAGTTCAAGATTTAGCAGCAATTGATGATAGACTTTCTCAGCGTCATATTGACCTTGACCCCGCTGGATATTTCATCATCTATGTAGATAGAGGCGAGGGATTAATCTATGCAAAGCATTTTACCAATGTAATTGATGAGCATGGTTTAGCTGTAGATCCCGAAACAGGCAAAGTAATTCCTGCACGAGGTAAGGTGGAAAGAACTCACACCACAGTTTTTAGTAGTAGAACAGCCAAGGAACTTAGCGTCAAAATTTTTGAACAAACTCAGCCCTGTCCAGTTTCTCAGTTAGACCATGCGGCCTATTTAGGACGAGAATTTGTCCGCGCTGAGATGGCTTTAGTGACAGGACAAGAGTATGTTCAAGACTAAGAAAAGTATGGAGTATGAAGTAAAAAATTTCAGACTTCAGACTTCATACTTCAGAATTAGCCGTTAGATGGTGGTTGATAGACTAGATAGATGTAGTAAGTCGCCATCGGGATAATGGTTGCAGCAATTACTAGTCCTATCACCCAAGCCGTAGCATTACCTTTGTCGGTATCTTCTGCTTTGGTGAAAGTACCTTCTACCTGAACGTTTTCAGTAATTTTTGGTGGGCCTGGGTCTGGTTCACCAGAGAGAACTGTAACAAGGCGATCGCTCGCATCCAAAAATGCCTGATTATATTTGTTCCCATCCCGTAATGGTACAGCTAAGGTTTCTGTAGCTACACTACCGGCAATAGAATCAGTGAGCAAAGATTTGACTTTATCTCCGCTAATAATAGCCGTGTTATTAGTAACAGTATCTAGCACCAACAAAGTTTGGTTAGCTTGTGCTTCTTTTGTGGGAAACCATTTTTCAAAAAGCCCTTGAGTAAAGCTTTCTGGTGTTTCACCATAGTCTAAACGGCGAATGGTCACAAACCTGACTTCATTGCCAGTTTTCTTTGCCAAATCTTCAAAGGCACTACTAATCTTACCTTCGTTGATCCGACTAATCACTTCACCTTGATCTACAACCCAGTCACCGCCGGGGTTTAAATTGGGAATTTGATACACGCCAGTAGCTAACGCCGGGGTAGCCAACAGCGATGCACCAAGAATAATTGCCAGTATTGGTGTCAGCAGCCAAATGATGTATGTTTTAATGCCAAATACTGTTCTGAGGAACTGCTTCATTGGATTGATCCTAAGACAGACTAGCACCAAAAATACTACACAATCAATGACAAAATCATCCTGTTGAGTAATTTATCTATGTAAAAAATTGCCAGTAGCAAATAAATAATTTAGTAATTTTGCGACTTTAAGGCTAAATTCAAATGTTTACAGCGGACTTTGCCAAATATTCCAGAACTTTATGATATAACCGAAATTCTGTCTTAGCTGCTACAACCAGCAATTTCGCCAAAACAGGGTGGTTTTTTCAACTTCAAATCTAGCAATAAAGACAGAATTCTCTAAAGTAGCAATTTGCATATAAACAAGAATATGGCACAGAAATCAGCCGCCTTGAAGTTTGTGATTTTACTTGGTTTTGTTAGTCTCTGTGCCGATGCCACTTATGAAGGGGCGCGTAGTATTACGGGGGCTTATTTACAGGTTTTGGGCGCAAGCGGCACTGTGGTAGGGCTAGTAGCGGGTTTTGGGGAACTGATTGGGTATGGTTTGCGCCTAGCCATTGGTTATCTCAGCGATCAGACACGCAAATATTGGGGGATTACAACTTTAGGATTTATTTTGAACACTGCCGTTGTCCCATTATTAGCCTTTGCCGGCAGATGGGAAGTAGCAGCTGGTTTGATGATGGCAGAACGCACAGGTAAAGCCGTGCGGACTCCCCCGCGAGATGCACTCCTGTCTCATGGTGTGAGTCAAATTGGCAGAGGTTTCGGCTTTGGTTTGCATGAAGCAATGGATCAAACCGGTGCTGTGATGGGGCCTTTAGCGGTAGCAGCAATGGTTTATTTCCAAGGAGAGTATCGCAACGGCTTCACGATTTTGATTGTACCTGCGGTGTTGGGATTGATTGTGTTATTAGTTTTGCAATTTTTATATCCCAACCCCAGCGACTTGGAAATTGAACATGAAATGAGTCAAGAAGACGGAATACCGCGAGTATTTTGGATTTATTTGGGTGCGGTGGCGATTATTGCGGCTGGTTATGCAGATTTTCCCTTAATCGCCTTTCATTTTCAAAAGGGAAATGTTGCTTCCGGTCAAACAATTCCTTTATTTTATGCCTTCGCAATGGGAGTCGATGCCGTAGCTGCACTGATATTTGGCTATCTGTTTGACAGAGTTGGTATTTCTATTTTGATGGTTGCTGCTTTTGTTTCCTCCTTTTTCGCGCCGTTGGTATTTTTTGGCGATACACAAATGGCGCTGTTAGGCATAGCATTTTGGGGTATTGGGATGGGCGCACAAGAGTCGATTTTGAAAGCTGCGATCGCTGGACTTGTCCCTAAAAACAAACGCGCCACAGCTTATGGTATCTTCAGCACAGGCTACGGTTTTGCTTGGTTTTTAGGCAGTACTTTAATGGGTGTTTTGTACGATCGCTCCATTACCCTATTAGTAATATTTTCTGCCGCAACTCAACTACTAGCAATTCCCTTCTTTGTTTGGGTGCAATTGCAAGCTAATAAATCTCAACCAGAGTTAACAGATAAACCTGTTTAAATCAAAGAATCTGGGTCTACACCCAGATTTCTTAATCTTTCTGCTAAGATTTGAGCGCGTTGTTCAACTTTTTGCACTTGTTCTTCTGGTGTTAACATTCATAATTGTTGTACCGTTGGTTCCACTTCCTCCTGATTTTCTCAACTCAACTCCTCTTCCTCTGCGTAACTCTGCGCGGACTTTGCATACCTTTGCGTTTAAAATACTTTTCCCACAAACCAACTCACAACACCCAAACCTAACAACAACGGTGTCAACCAATCACCCCAACGCACATATAAAGTCTGCGTTTGACGGCGATAAATAGTCTCTGCGTGAGTTTGGTAGATGTTATAGCCAGATATCCACAAAGTTCTGCCGTGGGGGTCGACAAAAGCCGAATAACCGGTATTAGTTGCCCGTGCTGACCATCTATCAGTTTCAATTGCCCGCATGATATCCTGAGCATGATGCTGAAATGGCATAGCTGCACTGTAATGGGCATCGTTAGAAGAACTGAGGATAAATTGCCCACCCGCCGCAGCTTGACGGCGAAATACTTCAGGAAATGCAGATTCGTAGCAAATACCGACAATTGCCCGTCCAAAAGGTGTATCAAATATTTGGTTGGCTGCACCGTGAACTTGATGTTCATCCAACGGTGACAAGCGGCTAATTAATTTACCTAAAATCTCTTCAAAGGGGATATATTCTCCCAAGGGTACGAGTTTAGATTTATCATATCTGCTGGTAGTTTCACCCTGGCTATTGACAGTAAACAAACTATTTGTATAACTTCGTCCCTTTTCCCCAAATGCACCAACCCACACTACTACACCTTTTTCCTGTACTGCTGCAAATAGAGGTGTGTCTCCAAAATTGCGCTGAAAAATTGGTAACGCGCCTTCGGGTGTGAGGACAGCATTTACACCTTGTTCGGCTAGAGTTAAATAACCACTGGTATAGCCTGTAATCGCGCGAAGATATCCTTCAGGTTTGATTTTGATTTTGTTGGGGATGTTACCTTGAACAACGCCTATTTTTAAGGCTGCTGCTGGTGGTTGGGCGATGGGTTGGCTATATAAAAACCAGCCGATGAGATGTAAGGTGATGAATAGCCCTGTGGCTAGTACTAAATATTTATTGACGAAGCGCCGAGGTGTAGAAGATAGGTAGGCTTCGGCGATTAGACCATTGAAGGCGGCGATCGCAGCTGTTACAGTATTAGGGCCAGACAGTTGCCCAAGATGTAAAATGACTAAGTTATGTGGTGATTGAGTATAAGCGAGAGAACTCCACCACAAAGAACCGGAACTCCATAAGCTTTCTAAACCACACCAGACGGCTGTACCAATCAGAACTCGTAACCAAGGTTTTGATTGATTCAGGCGCATCATCACAGCACCCCAAAGAATGACAAATAACCCGCCCCATAGGCTAATAAAGCCCCAGCAAAATATAGTAATAGCCAAACTCGGCCACCAAGGCACACCCAACCAATCCATCGGGTGAATCCCGGTAATCCAAAAGAGGGCGACGCTGTGATAACCAACACCCCAGAGTAAAGGTAAAAGGTAAAAGTGAGCCAGCGCGGTCTTGGGGGTTTCCCCCATGAGCGACTGGCGAACTCCGAAGGAGGTAAAAGGTAAAAGGAAGGGTTTTTGCTTTTTAGCTTCTAAATAAGAGTTACTTTTGTGAACAACTAATACCCAAAGTGGGGCTAAGGCTATCCAAGCCAAAAACCATGCACCCACAGGGGCGACGGTTAGCCCCATCAAAACACCGCTAATTAGCGAAAGTAAAAGGTAAAAGGCAAAAGTAAAAAATGAATTCTCGCCTTTTCCTGTTTCCTTTTTACTTTTGCCTTCATTCTGTTTCTTCTTCATCACCAGTATCAGGCGGAACGATCGCAACTCCAGTAATTGCGTCATCTTCGTCTAAGCGTTGGACTCTTACGCCAGTAGCTGATCGCGATTGGATGGAAATTGCATTGGTAGCCTGACGGATAATGATACCGCGATTTGTCACCATCATGATTTCATCGTCGCTGTTGACAATTTGCAAGGTGGCTAATTTGTCTTTGGTTTTGCGGTTTTTGAATTTGGTAGCCATTAAACCTTGACCTGCACGGTTTTGCAAACGGAATTGGGCAACGGGTACGCGTTTGCCGTAGCCGCCCATTGTAATAACTAGCACCCAAGGGCCAACATTACCTGTTACTTCTACTTCTGTGGTTTCTTCCACATTTTCGATATCTTCGGTTTCGATTTCTTCTATTTCTGACTCTTCCGTTCCCGTGTCGAGTGTGTCTAAAATAGCGGCGGGAATAATATCCATCCCTACGAGTTCATCACCCTTTTTGAGTTTCATAGATTTCACACCCCGCGTCGCCCTACCAAGAGGCCGCAGTTGTTCGTGGGTACATCTAAAGTGTATTGCCATCCCCAGACGGGAACCAATGATGATACTGTCTTCAACTCTAGCGCGGCGTACCCACCGCAGTTGATCCCCTTCTTCTAAGGAAATAGCAATTAAACCGTTAGCCCGAATATTACTAAAAGCGGCTAAGGCCGTTTTCTTAATATTGCCACCTTTGGTGAGCATGACTAAATATTCGTCGTCGCTGAATTCGTCAACGGGGACAATGGAGGTGATTTTTTCTTCTTTGGGAATGGGTAGCATTTGGACAATGGGTGTACCTCGACTGGTGCGGGAACCCACGGGAATTTGATAGGCTTTGAGGCAGTAAACTACGCCGCGATCGCTAAAGAATAAAACACTATCGTGATCGCAACAAGTTAAGAAATGTTCTACGGTGTCATCGTCTTTGACCTTGGCGGCGGCTTTACCTCTGGTGGCGCGGCTTTGCGCCTCGAAGGTGTTTACGGGCATCCGTTTGATGTAACCTTGCTGTGTTAACAGAATAATTGCTTTTTCGTTGGCAATTAGGTCACGTTCATCGATTTCCCCTTCGGCGTGGGTAATAATTGTGCGTCTGGGTGTGGCAAAGCTGGTTTTAATTTGGGAAACTTCGGTTTCAATGATTTCTAAAATTCTTTCTCGCCGTGCCAGAATATCTCGCAAATCGCCGATGCGCTCTTGTAATTCTTCGTGTTCTAGGCGAATTTTATCTGCTTCGAGGGCAGTCAAGCGGCGCAGTTGCATTTGCAAAATTGCGTCGGCTTGCACTTCGGAGAGTCCGTAGTTTGTAATCAATTCACCTTTGGCTGTGGGTGCATCAGGGGCATGGCGAATTAAGTTAATAATGGTATCTAAATGGGCTAAAGCAATCAATAACCCTTGCAACAGATGGTCGCGTTCTTCGGCTTTTCGCAGTTCGTACTGGGTGCGTCTGGTAATGGAGATGATGCGGAAATCGAGGAAGACTTCTAAAAACTGCTTCAGGGTGAGGATTTGCGGTTCCCCGTTCACCAAAGCCAGCATGTTTGCCCCAAAGTTGGCTTGCAGTGGGGTTTGCTTGTAAAGGTTGTTCAAAACCACGCGGGGATAAGCATCGCGCTTGAGTTCGATGACAATTCGCATCCCGTCGCGATCGCTTTCATCGCGGATATCTGCAATGCCTTCAATCCGCTTGTCGTTGACTAATTCGGCAATTTTCTCAATTAATGCGGCTTTATTGGTTTGATAAGGCAATTCGGTGATGATAATTGCTTCTCGTTCGGGACGACCACGCTGTTCGATGGTTTCTATGTTGGCGACACCACGCATGGTAATGGAACCACGCCCTGTGGTGTAAGCTTCTTTAATAGCTGATGTGCCAAGAATTTGCGCCCCTGTCGGGAAGTCTGGCCCGTGGACGTACTGCATCAACTGGAGGTCGGTGATTTCGGGATTGTGAATTAAAGCGACCAATCCATCAATCAATTCGCCTAAGTTGTGGGGCGGAATGTTGGTAGCCATCCCCACGGCAATTCCCGATGAACCATTGAGTAGGAGTTGGGGAATGCGCGACGGTAGAACTGTAGGTTCTTGTTGGGAACCGTCGAAGTTATCTGCAAAGTCTACGGTTTCTGATTCGATGTCTTGGAGTAGGGCGGCGCTGGTTAAAGCTTGCAGGCGACATTCTGTGTATCGCATTGCCGCTGGGGGATCGTTATCTACGGAACCAAAGTTACCATGTCCGTTAATTAAAGGCGATCGCATGGAAAAATCCTGCGCCATCCGCACCAAGGCATCATATACTGCTGTGTCGCCGTGGGGGTGATATTTACCCAAAACTTCCCCAACCACACGAGCGCACTTTCTAAAGGGGCGATCGTGGAGTAAACCTAGTTCGTGCATGGCGTAGAGGATACGGCGATGCACAGGTTTCAGACCATCCCTGGCATCTGGTAGCGCCCGACCCACTATCACGCTCATGGCGTATTCCAGATAAGACCGGGACATTTCGTTCCGCAGATCTGTGGGGATAATCCTCTCCTGTGAGGTTGTCATAACCTAAATAACTCCAAAAATCGTAGGATTTAGCCTTTAAAGTTGGCAAAGCGTAAAATTATTCCAAATTACTCTTGAATAATTGACATATTTTGATACAATTCTAGCACGTATTGTTTTTTTTTGCCCGAAAAACTCACCTAAAGTAACTAGAAAAACGCCTCTTTTAGAGGCGATAAATAAGATTTAACGAAGATAGTTTGAGCTAAAAAGATTAATTTAGTAAATTTACCCCAAACTAAAGCTAATTTGCCTAATTACAAGTTATGACTGAGCCTGCATCAGTAATAAGTAGGACATAGCATTTAGTTATGAATTGAGATAGAAACGGTAAGCAAAAAAAGTGGCAATCTAAAGGTAGTTGGATAAAATCTTGGGTTCTTGGTTTATCCGGCTTATCATGGTTAAGTTCATTAATCAATCGTGATTTTCCCTGTCGTTATTCATTTGAGGCTCTGATGACATTTCAACAATTAGCCATAGGTAGCTATTTCCGTCTGCCTGGTGTAAGTTATGCTTGCGTGTATCGTAAGGCTAGTCATTCTTGTGGCAGCCTAAACGCATTGTTACAGACAATACGCCCAACAACAAAAGTGATCCCGCTAAATGCCGCAGCGATCGCTAAATATTTGGCAGCCAAACAAGAATCCCAAAATCATCTGAAGATGTAAAGAATTGATTGACTGTTTTTTGAGTTAATCAATCGCTTCTTGTTGAGACTTCAGTTGAGCAGCAATCAAAGGCACTTTCGGAGCCAGAAAAAATCCTACCAAACTGGCAAATAAAATTGGTGTAAACGGACTAAAGCTAGTTAGTTTCGATAGCAGTAAAGTCGTACTAATCGGTGTACGTGTCACAGCCGCGTTAATCGCCGCCATTGTACAAATCATTGCTAAAGCCGGATTGATCCCCGGAATCAAAACTACTACTGCTTTGCCAATACAAGCACCAGTGAAAAATAAAGGGATAATAAATCCACCGCGCCACCCGCCTGTAACTGTCATACTAATGGCTGCCATTTTACCCAAAGCCAGCGTTAACAAGAAAACACCAGAAAAGCTGGTTTCTAGAATAATTTCTAACTCTTCATGGCCAAAATAACGGGTGAGGGGTAAAAAAGCCGCTAAACTACCAATTCCCAATCCTGCTAGAGTCGTGCGGACATAAATTGGCCCAGGAATCCGGTGAAAGGCGTTATCGCAAGTGCGAAAAATCCACATAAAAATCCATCCAGCGATCGCCCCAATGATCCCAAACAGAATTGCGAAGGCAAAATCATCGATATTTTCCAAGCGATATTGGGGAAAATGCCAAGTTGGCGCAATTCCTAAATGAGTAATCGCCGTAAATACCAAATAACTAGCACAACTAGAAACAATAGCTGGCATTAAAGCTTCGTAATACTCCACTATATGCTGATGGTGCAAGATTTCTAGGGCAAACATCGCCCCACCCAAAGGTGCGCCAAACAAAGCCGTAAAACCCGCCGCCATCGCCGCCAAACTCATAGAACGCAAGTCTTCACCTTGAAGTTTGAGGCGATCGCCTACCCAAGTCCCAAAGGAACCTGTAACCTGTACTAATGGTGCTTCTGGGCCAGCACTACCACCAGCAGCAATACTAATTAGGGAAGCCAAAATCATCGAGGGATTTTTTCGTCCATCCAAGCGTCCACCACGAAAATGAATATTATCCACAATCACGGCGATTTCCCCAGGATTTCCGAGAAAATGAATCACTAGCCCAACAATTAAACCCGCTAGTGGCATGACAATTAACAAACTTAAACCTTGAAACCTTTGCAACTGATGAGTTAACAGTTCTAAAACATTCCAGTACAATCCGGCAAATAAACCACTCACTGTCCCCACCATAACCCAACGCAGCACCCATCGAGAAATCATCAACGGATTGCGACTTGCTAGTCCGAACAGTTGAGTAAATGTCCAGCGTTGGGTTTGATTGTTGGGAGGTGGCTGATTTAATGGCACTGTTGATGTCCTATTGATAAAACCTAAAATATTGAATAACCATTAATTATCCTGCCTGATTTTTACTATCTTTGCAAAAGCCGGGATGTTCCCTTGCATACTATCTACTATCCTGTACAATAATTGCGTTATACCTGCTCACTATTGATGAGCAATGAAGTATTTTTGAGCTATTGAATATGAGTAGTGTAATTTTTGACGTACTGCCTGAAATATCAATTATTATTTGTACTTACAATCGGGCAAAACATTTAAACCATTGTATTAATAGCGTGATTGCCCAAACTTTTCAAGATTGGGAACTGATTATAGTGGATGATGGCAGTACCGATAATACTTTTGAAATTGTCGATCAATATATTAATGTTTTACCAAACATTCGTTATTTAAAACATCAAAATAAAAAACAGTGTCATGCTAAAAATGCTGGTATTCAAGCATCTTTTGGTAAATACATCACATTTTTAGATAGCGATGATGCCTATTTACCAGAACATCTAGATACACGCATTAAATATATGCAGCAACATCCAGAAATTGATTTAATTGAAGGGGGGTTTGTTACAGATGAAGAGATTTGGGTAGCAGATTATTTTCAACCAGGTAAAACAATAAATCTCCGAGAATGCGTACTTGGCCCCACTTTTTTTGGCAAGAGACAAGTATTTTTTGCATTGAAAGGTTTTAATAATATGATTTATGGAGAAGATACAGATTTTTGGGAACGTGCAGAGAAAATCTGCCAAACTCGAAAATTACCCGATTTGCAAACTTATGTTTATACAAGGGCAGAAACTAGTGTTACTAAAAGTTTTTTATCTTCTCAATCCACATCATCAAAAATAGTTCAAGACTAGCATAAAACCGAAAAATCAAGGATATGGGTGTGTATTTTACGCATCACCCTCATCATTCATGGATTTTGTGAGTTATTGTTACCTAAATATTTCGCTTTCAATTCTTCTAACTCTTGATCTATTTCGCTTTTACTTGCAGGTTGAGATGTTGGATTTGTTGGCTGGACTTGATTTGCTTGAGGTTTCCCGCCCATAAATTGAGTTTTTAATTCTTCTAGTTCTAAATCAATTTGGCTAGGTGTGTTGCTCACAACCGTCGGCGGTAAGGTAGGTGATGACTGAACATGAGGTTTTACAGGTATCTGTGACTGATTAGCTACTGGCGACTGTGTATT
This sequence comes from Nostoc cycadae WK-1, assembly GCF_002897135.1. NCBI lineage: Bacteria > Bacillati > Cyanobacteriota > Cyanophyceae > Nostocales > Nostocaceae > Nostoc > Nostoc cycadae. The sequence continues at coordinate 169,818 of NZ_DF978429.1, forward strand.
TAAGTCTTGCAGAACTTCATCTACTGTTTGGTAACGTCTAGCTGGGATACTTTCGAGCATTTTATTGAAAATTCGGCTCAAGTGATCACTCACGGGAGTTGTTAAGTATTTCTGCCAAACCCAAGTATCGTTATTAGTGTCATAAGAATCGAAAGGCGATCGCCCAGTTAATAAGTTAATGCAGGTAGCTCCTAAACTATAAATATCACTGGCAAAAACTGCTCTACCTCTAATTTGCTCTGGTGCAACATATTCAGGACTACCAATACTAGTACCAGTTTGATTTAATGCTGCGCCAGTTGCAGATTTAGCAGCACCAAAATCAACTAAAACTAGTTTGCGATCGCTCTCACGTAAGATAATATTTTCTGGTTTAATATCGCGGTGGATGACTTGTTTTGTATGACAAAACTGCAATACTAATAATAAATCATTCAATAATTGGTAAATCCGCGTTTCACTAAAAGTTCCATTTTTTGCTAATTCCTGTGCTAAGTTCAATCCATTGATAAATTCTTGGACTAAATACTGTCGATCATCTTGAGTAAAGTATGCCAAAAGTTCAGGAATTTGTGGATGTTTACCCAATTCATCCAACTGCACCGCTTCTTGGATAAATAATTCCACAGCTTTTTTGACTGTGTTTGTGCCTTGGGCTTGAGGATAAAATTGCTTAATTACACAACGTGGTTTTGACGGTTTATCTTCATCTACAGCCAAAAAAGTTCTGCCAAAACCACCTTGTCCTATCGGCCTAATGGCGCGGTAGCGTTCTTTAAGTAGCAACTTAGAACCACAAGTCGTACAGAACTTAACATCAGCCGGATTTTCAGGTTTGGGACATCGAGGATTAAGGCAGTAGCTCATGCGTTGCGGACTGAGGGATACTTGTTTTTATTGTCCCCTTTCCGTGGCAGAAGAGTGCTGATATTTGCTAAATGTAATTTCAATTGACGACAATGGAGAGAAATGCTTGCTTTTCCTCTTTTGAAAATTCTATGCAGCTTTTTCTTCTTGGTTCAACACCTGCAACCAGTTAACCAGCCTTTGACGTTGCACCTCTTCTACCTTAATACTTGCCGAACGCAAAGCAGACCTAGGAAATATTTCCCGTAAGTCAGCTACCATTTCTAGAGTTTCACAAGCCTCTAAGCATTCGGTAATGTAATCAATTGATTTTATTTTGAGCCATTCTGGAGTCGCTTCCAAGCCGCAAATGTGATAATTCATAGTTTGATGTTTGGACTAGGCGATCGCTTGATAATTTTTAAATCAAAATCTGTGGGTAGTATCAGTATAAAGCCAGAAGTGATGAAAGTCTTGGCAACCAAGGATACATGTCTTTCATTTTTTTACAAATGACATTAGATTATATAGCAGAAGGACGACAGTCGCTTCTCCTAATCGGAGACGCTGCGCGAACAAGTCGGGCATTGCCCGCCCAATGCGCTGCCTCCAAAAGGCAGAAGGAAAAGTCTGACTTTTCCTGGCATTCAAGCTTTCAAGTTGTCCTAACATATCTGACTACATCTATATTACATATCTTGCTGATATGTGGTTAATAATGCTGGGATGTGATCATAGCCATCAACACCAATAATCGCCATGATTTTAGAACGGTGTTGTTGTAACATACTTTGGAATGCTTCTTTGCCTATTTGTCCTTGCAAAATTGTTAATAAACCTGCTGGCTGTTTCCATTCATTAGAGGCAATCTGCTCTAAAAGATACATTCCTAAACCACCAGTATAAATGGCTTTTTCGGCATTTTGTAGTTGATAATAAGCTTCAGCTAAATATGCTAAATTTCGTCCTTGAAGATATAAGTCTCCACAAGTTTGTGCTGTTTTAAAACCATCTTCTAAATATTTAATCGCAGTTGGCGCTTCATCAATCACAAGATAGGCAATGCCTAAACTACTTAAACACAAGGCTTTACTTTGGATATCTCCTAATTTATCTAATAACTTTAAACCTTGTTCTAAATAATTAATTGGCATCTCATAGCTTTCTGGTTCAATTTGTTCTAATTGTTGCGCCTGCATAACTTCGCTGTAACCAAGATTGACCAAAGCGTTGGCTTCACCTGTACGATCGCCTGCTTGCCGACTCAAGATTAACGCTCGTTGGCTATAATTAATCGCCTCACCATAATCTTTTTCCTGCACATAGGTGCGGCTGAGGTGGTTGAGATTGGCAATTTCACAGGGGCGATCGCCTGCATATCGCGCTATTTCTAATGCTTGCTGATGAAAATTAATTGAGCGTTGATATTGTCCTAAAGCTCGCTGCGAATAACCCAATAATGTCAAAATTCTAGCTTTTTCTTGGGTTCCCTCAACTTGGCGTAACGGTTCATCTAAATAATCTAAGGCGTTGCGTAAATAACTACCCGAAAAGGAAGCGAATATTCCACCATATAGGGGAAAATATGCCCGCTGGGCAAAGTTCCGCAGAATTTGCAGCATGATTTGGGAACCACCATCACCATAAATAGCCGCAGTGTTACCAAAACCACTCGCTAACTGACTCCAAATCACGGCAAAGGTCAAAAAAGTCGAAATCGATAATTTTGAGCCTGCTTGCACATTATATGGTTGTTGGTCAAACCAACTCACTAACCCGCGTTGCAAATACTGTAATATCAACGCCATTTCTACCCAGTCACTCAAGGTAAGACGGCGTTGTTGTTGGGCAAATTCAATTGCCGATTGTTCCAAAGCTAAACTGCGAAACAGTGCTTGCGGAAACTCGCTGTTAACTTTTTTTGCCCAAATTGCCCAAGGGCCGTTTTCTCCCGGTACGCCGCCAAATCCTAATTCTCGATTTTGCTCATACATCCAACTAATCAAGTGGTCTTGGAGTTTTTGCCAACCCGCCAAACCACGCATAATGCCTTGTAAGATTTGTTCAATATCAGTATCTAATTGAGCAAATTGTTGTAAGCCTTTGGCTAACTGGTGTAATTGTGATGAATTAAATGGTTGTTTTTGATTGGGGTCAGTGAAACGCAAGAATGTAGCGAGGCGTTCATCTGCGGAAGCGGTGGTAATTTCTCGAACTGCTAAGGCGATCGCTTCTATGGCTTTATTCTGTTCCCAATAACGTTGCCATTGGTTTTGAATTGTTTTAATTGCTCTGAGACTGCGGTTAGCCTTAGCTTTTTTGAGTTCATCCTTTTCGCTGTCTACCTGACTTTGGATGTTACTCAAGCGATCGCTCAACGCCAACTCAAATATTTCCCCTGTACCAGATGTTATATTTTTTTGCAACATTTGGTACACCATCTCCACAGAGCTAATTTTGCCCTGGAGGGTGAGTTGCACAATTTCGTCAATTAAAGCGAGGTAGCGATCGCGCAATGGCAGAGAGTCTGACACTTTGGCTATGGGATAACTTTACATTAATCTCCATTCTAATGTTAGGGGAGGAAGTAGGAACTTTAATTGCATGAAAAGAGCGATCGCACAAATAAAAAAAGGTAGGAAGCCCTACCTTATACCCAAAAAAAAGCATTTTGTAACCAAATACAGCATTTAATATCACATACAGTTGTGACGACCATATTGCGAACACACGACGATGTTGTGAATAATTTTATCTTGTGGCTGCTTGCACTAACTTGCCATCTTCCATCTGCACAATGCGATCGGCAATGTCTAAAATCCGATGGTCGTGAGTCACCATCAAGATGGTACAGCCTTGTTCTTTAGCGAGTTTTTGCATCAGGTTAACTACATCTCGACCGGATTGGCTATCAAGGGCGGCTGTTGGTTCATCGGCTAAGACAATTTTGGGATAACTCACCAAAGCGCGGGCGATCGCTACTCGTTGTTTTTGTCCGCCTGAGAGTTTATCAGGATAGTAATGCAGGTGATTTCCCAAACCAACCTGTTCTAGCATCAAGATTGAGCGCGTTTGAATTTCTTGGTGACTAATATGTGGGTGTAATTCTAAACCGATTTTGACGTTCTGCACGGCAGTCAAACTACCATGCAGGTTGTGTGCTTGAAAGATATAACCGTTATGGCGGCGTGTCTGCACTAATTGTTCGGCTGTACCGCTGCAAAGTTCTTTTCCTAAAACCTGCAAGCTGCCAAATTGTGGAGAGCGCAACCCACCGACTAAAGTTAATAAAGTAGTTTTACCAGAACCAGAAGGGCCTGTCAAAATAATAATTTCGCCAGCGTTAATTTCTAAGTTGATTTTAAACAAGACTTGCTTACGTAACTGTCCATAACCAAAATAATGGTTGAGATTATGGATAGAAATAATAGGTTTGTTTGTCATAAGTAATGTGTGGGGTTCAAATCATCGACTTTTTCAAGAAGTCGGTGAATTAGTTATCACGAATGATTGAGGATTGCTATACAAAAACGATACTAAAATTGAAAAATATATTGCTGCTTTTTGTACTTGTTTTAGATTTGACGGAAATATTTTAAAACATATCCGCAGGGTCAGCAGACTGTAGTTTACGAGTAGCGATCGCCCCAGAAATCGCACACATCATAAAAGTGAGAATTATGACTTGTAATCCTCGCATTAAAGTCATATACATTGGTAGATTTGTCGCCGCGCGAGTTAGCTGATAAAGTCCCAATGATACACCTACACCGGGGATAAAACCTAGCAAGGCTAAAATTAAGGCCTCTTCAAAAACTACACTTAGTAAATAGTAATTACGATAGCCAATAGCTTTAAAGGTAGCATATTCCCTAATATGGGCATTAACATCAGTCGAAAGAACTTGGTAAACAATAATTACTCCCACAACAAACCCCATTGATACACCAAGACTAAAAATAAATCCAATCGGTGAATTTGTTCGCCAAAAGTTATTTTCAAATTCAATAAATTCGGCATGAGTTAACACCTTGACATCATCTCTAAGGTGTGATTTCAAAGCTATTGCCACCTGTTTTGCATCATAGCCAGGTTTGACTTTAATTAACCCCAAGCTAATACTACTGGACTGTCGCCGGGGAAATATCCGCAAAAAGTTCTGATCACTAGTAATCAGACTACCATCTGCCCCAAATGATGCACCAACTTGGAATAATCCACTAATTCTAATAGTGCGTCGTTCTATTTCTGTAGTAAGAATTTTACCTTGATCAATTTGGGCGATTGCTTTTTGGTAATCACCTCTCGCACCACGGTCAAATAGTACGTTATCAGGTAAAGCAATGGTTTGTAATTGTTGGTTGACATCGGGTAAATCAAAGGCTGGCTTATTAGGATTAAATCCAATTACTAACACCCCAGTTTCGCGTCGGGTTTGGGGATTCTTCCAAATACTGTTACTAAAATAAACTGGTTCGGCTGATTTTACTCCAGGTATATCCATCGCTTGATACAAGCGTCGCCGCGAAAACGAAGACATACTTTGTAAGTTACGAGCTTGAGGGCTGAGTAACACAATATCTGCTTGTAAACTGCGATGCAGTCTTGTATTACTGTCATATAGTGCAGTCTCAAAGCCAAGCTGCATAAACATCAGCACATCAGCAAAAGCAATGCCTGATAATGCTACTAACAGCCGACTTTTTTCATGACTCAGTTGCAGCCATCCTAAAGGTGTGCGTCGCTGTATTTGTTTGATAAGCCACATCATAAATTAATTGCTAAGTAATGAGTGCTGAGTAAGTATAACGACTCAGAAAAACCGAACTATGTGAAGAAAAAATACTAAAACCCTCTTCACTCCTGCCTTCTTCTCAAAGTTGAATCACTACTTTGACTTGCAAATTGCTGAGAGTGGCTGCTTTTTGGCAGGAAGCTTGATCTAGTCGGATATGCACTTCTACTACTCGGTTATCAATATTACTCAGAGGGTCGGTATTAACTAGATTTTGTCGCCGCACTTGTAAGCCTTTACGTTCTACTGTCCCTTGCAATTCAATGGGCAAAAAATCACCAACTATCTGCACTTTTTGTCCTGGAATGACTTTGCCAATATCGCTTTCGTAAACTTCCGCAACAACATACATCTGGCTGGTTTGTCCGATGTCCGCAATCCCATCATTGCCAATTAATTCTCCTGGTTGGGCGTGAATTTCAATAACTTGACCATCTTGGCGCGATCGCACGTAAGCTTGTTGTAAATTTACCTTAGCTCGATTCATTGTGGCGATCGCACGATTAACTTCGGCTTGGGCTGCTTCGACATCAACTTTCGGTACATCGGTAATTTGGTCTAGTGTGGCTGTGGCTTCTTTAAGTTGTTGCTGACTAGATGCTTGAATGCGTTTTAACTGGGTTTGGGCTTCTTGGAGAGTTTTTTGGGCAGTTTCTAAATTTAAGCGTTTGCTATCTCGTTGGGAAATCGAAATTGCACCTTCTTTAAACAGAATTTGATAACGATTATTTTCAATTACAGCGTTTTCAACTTCGGCTTGCAAACGGGAAACAGTTAATGCTTGAGAAGCAATATTGCCTTGGCGTTCTGCTTCTAGACTGGCAATTTTTGCTGTTTGGGCAGCAACTTCGCCACGTTTTGCCCCTGCTTGGATACGATTTAGATTTGCTTGGGCAACTTTTACTTGTTCTTGTGCTTCTTTAAATGCTGCCTCTAAGCGATCGCGATTATCTAAAATGGCAATTACTTGTCCTGCTTTTACCTTATCCCCTTCATTAATTAACAATTGTTCGACTCGACTAACTTCAGTTGATGTCGCAGCGGAAAGTTTTATCAGTTTTCCCTTCGGTTCGATGCGCCCCAAAGCTGTGACTGTTTTGATTTCAGGTAATAATACAACTGGAATTTGCGCCCTTTGATTAGCCGTTTCCCGAAATTTTAATACAGTAAAAATACTGCTACCAATTACGGTTAAAGATACAATAGTGGCTATAAAAAAGGGGGGACGGAAAATTGACTGACGAGATATCGGCCTGCCTAGCTTTGAGTTCTGCACGATAGCATACCTTTGAAACCATTCCAAATTGGTTGATTCAAATTCGGGAGAAATCGAGTTCTGGTAAATGTCTTAACCTAGTACAGGTCGGCGTAAATAAACAGACCATCTGGAATTGCTAAAAGGCTTGTGATATCACTATTCTTTCTTTTTCCTTTTGCCCTTCGGGTCGCCATTTGCTTTATGCCGGGAAACCCGTCCACCGCAATGGCTCACTTTTTACTTTTGCCTTGTTGTACTAGTTCTGATGTAGATGCTCAACGGTTATAAGAGAGCAATGAAGCGGGAAATACAAAACTAAACCGTATAGTTATATAATTAGGATTATACTAAACCGAGTAGTTTAGTCAAGCGATCGCCGAAAAGTATTTACTATTTAAGAGCATTGCCAAAAAGGCTTCCGACTCAAGTGTTACAGCTACAGAAATTTTTAAGGTAGATTGCAAAATAAGGAATATTAAAAAATGGCACGCCCAAAAGTGGGGGAAATTGACCGTTCAAATTCAACCGAAAAAGTAGAAAAGATTCTCCAAGGAGCAATGCAAGAGTTTCTCGCCCACGGCTACGCGGCTACGAGTATGGATAAAGTCGCAGAAGCCGCCAGTGTTTCTAAAGCCACGGTATATAGTCATTTTCAAGATAAAGAAGGGTTATTTCGGGCATTAATCGAAAAGCTGGCCATAAAGCGGTTTCATTCGATTTTAGGGACACAACCCCTTCAGGGAGAACCTTACATTGTGCTGCGGCGGTTAGCCAAAACAGCATTAGACCAGATGGTGAATGACCAAGAATATCAAGCATTTGAAAGGCTGTTGATGGGAGAGTCAGCCCGTTTTCCTGAATTGGCGCAGGTATTTATTGCTAGTATTGCCAAACCTGCAATTGAGACTATCAGTAAATATTTAGCCTCTTGTTCCGAATTGAACATCCCTGACCCGGAAGCCACAGCCAGGATACTTATTGGTTCATTAGTGCATTTTGTGATGACACAAGAAATTATGCACGGTAAGAATATTATGCCAATGGAGAGCGATCGCATAATCGATGCTTTAACACACCTGATTGTCAATTGTGCTGATTAACAGCGTCTAATTTCCATAAACCTAGAACTGGATTTTTCCCTATGTAAACAGGTGATAAATTATAGTTAATCTTTAGATATTTGTATAACTTTCTTGATGGATAAAATAAAAATAAATTCTCTTTTGTTTTTGGAATCAGCAAATCTTGAGGCTGAGTAGCTAATTGAAAATTCACATCAGACTTAAGTATATGAGTTAATCCTAAAATATAAGGAAATTTAGCATCACTTACTACTACAGAATCAGAAGTTTGATTGATGACAACAGCGACTTGATCCAACCTTAAATTATTTGCCGCACCTTTATTCCACCAAATCCCAGCCGGAGAGATAATTACACAAGATACAACACCACAAGAAATTATAAAAATAGTAATTAATCTCCAGATTGTTTGCCATTTTAGACTCTGAATCAAGACTAATTTACTAGCTAATAAATAAGCTATTACCAGTTGAATTCCTAAAAATGAAGGTATCAGATATCGAATAACTCCCGAACTTCTACTGCCAAAGATAATATCAGGAATTATTAATGCTATCGCTGTTGTAAAAATCAATGTGAGTATAAATAGCCATGTAGTTTTAGGAGTTGAACGACAAACATAGTACAATCCATAGCCAATCAAAATGAGAAATCCCAAAGTGAATGGTATCAACCAAACTATTGCTTTAATTGATGTATTTTCGTTAATAATTATCAAATCTAAAAAAATTCGTGTAATATTCAGCAGCCACTTCCCAATTAAAGCTGGTAAACTAGTCTTTTCTATCAACCAATCTAATCGCTGAATTCTGCCAGATGTTTTACCTTGGTAAATAACTATTAGCCAAGGAGCAAAAGTTATAATTGCTGCTACTAGAGATAATAAATACGCAATTAATATCTTAGTTGTTTTGTAACTCTTGATTCCTAATATATAAATTCCATGACCAAGGGCGACAAAGATTGAGAACAAAAATGTGTAAAAACTTATAGTGAGTGTGATTGCATAAATTAACCAACTGAAAAATGATTTTTTTCTTAAAGCTAATAGTAATGAATAATTAGAAATTATAATCGTCAATGTCCACAGACTATATTCTCTAGCTTCCTGGGCATATAATAGATGAAACGGCGAGATAGCTATCAGTGAAATAGCAACCCACTTTGTTAAAGATAATTCAAATAATTCTTGACATAAATAATATATACCAGCTAAAGAAAACACACTAATAATGGCAGATAGGCTTCTAATTGTAGCTACAGAATTACCAAACCAAGCTGACCAAAACCAAGCAAGACAGTAATATAGTGGTGGATGCTGAGAGTCTTCTAAAGCCAGACGAGTAATTGCACTACTAATACCTTGGGCAATATTTATCTGTTGATATTCTTTTAATATGCCAAGATTAACGATTTCACCATGATAAAATTTTTCGATAATCTCTAAACTAGAATGACCAGAAAGCCATAATGATGTATAGACTTCGTCTGTCCAATAAACTTTGTGACCAATATTAGCAAACCGAAAGCAAATTCCTAAAAGTACGATAGAAATAACCAAAATTTTCAGCCAGAAAAAGTCTCTTTTATGATGTGGAATAGCTAGAGTTTTCATTATAAAATCAGTAGGCAAAACATAAATTTTAGTTATCCCATATCTTGCATCATACCCAATCAGGGTGTACTGTCATAAGTAAGCTATCTAAAGTTTCTTGATCAAACAAATACTAAACAGGCGCATTATTGATTTCGGTTTATACCGTAATGATCAATCCCTTCTATAGAAATCCGCTTTGATTCCTGAAATGATCTGGGTAGGAAGGGAACAGGGAACGGGGAACAGGTAAGCAGGAATAAAAGTGTACTGAGTTTTTTCTCCAAATCAAATATGAGTGCTATGGCTAAGGCAACTCATCATCAAGACTGTAACGGGGAGACAAACAAAATAAAGCTTCCATAGGCGGAATCACGACTTTGGTTGTAATTTAAGGGCAATCAAGGCTAATAGTTACCAAAATAACTGTTGGTAACTATTCCTTTACAGGATTTGATAACTAGCCCCTATAAATCAAATAATTTTAGTAAAAGTTAGTATTTTACTTAACTTTTTGTCATATCACCAATTGCCTTGATTAGCCGTCAGCAATCTAAAGTCCCAATGATTCGTCATTTTTTTTGATGAACAGACATTTAACTTTTTTGCTGTTCCCCGTTGCTTTTTATCTACTCTTTCCACACGGAGTTCCAGTCATCAAACTGGATTCCTATAATTAATTCGGGCTATTTCACCAATTCTGGAATTGTAGCTTCTAATTTTAAACAATTAGCGCCGTTAACTTGTAATTGGTACTCTACCTTATCCATTAGACGATTCATAATTAGCCATCCATAACCCCCTTCTTGCTTGTCTACAGGATTGGGTGCTAAGTAAGTAGACATATCATAGCCTTCACCATAGTCCCAGATTTCTAGGGAAATGTCTCGGTCTTTGAGTTCCAAACGCAGTAATACTGGTAAATTTGGCTGCTCTTTGTGGGCATGACGTACCACATTAGAGTAGGCTTCTACCAAAGCCAGTCGTAAACGACTGGATTGCCGAGACCAATCAACAGATTCTCCTAGCTTGACTTTCAAGCATCCCAGCAACCAGGCTTCGACGATATTTAAATAATTCAAATCACTTGGTATATGAAGCTCACTTTTCATTACTTATAAAACCTCTAGTGAAAGTATAGTTTGATCGTCTTCTTGAACTTGATTATTTGCTTGGATGCGAGCTAGTAAATGGTTGAGAGAAAGTGGTTGTGGCTCTGTTTGGAGAAGTTGCCACAGGCCTTCTTGATTCAGCATAGAGTGAGTACCTGCCGAAAAATTACCATCTATTTTTTCGCATTTTAGTAACTCATTTGATACTGTTGCTTCAGTAATCCCATCACTAGCTAACAATAAAGTATCTCCAGAAGAGAGATGTAATCGTCCTGACTGTGCCTGCCAGATAGGTAAAATACCTAGAGGAATGCCACGGACTTTCAGATAGTTGGGTTCTTGTGTTGAGGTAGCTTGGTGTGACCATAGCAGAGGATAAATATGCCCGGCATTGGCGTAGACTAGTTCTCCTGTAGTAGGGGTATAACAAGCTAACACAAGAGTAATAAAGCAATTATTGCTAATTAAGTCATTACACAGGGCATGATTAAGATTCTGGACAATCACATGGGGTTCGGCTGGTGTTTCTTGAGATAATTCGCGGCGCAATACAGAAATGGCACTAGCCATGAATAAAGCCGCAGGTACACCTTTTCCAGAAACATCGCCCACAGCCAACCATAAATCTCCTTTGGGGTGGACAAATACTTCAAAAAAATCGCCTCCCACTTCTCGCGCCGGATAGCAGCAGGCTTGTAGCTTCGCCTCTTTAATATCAGGTAAACTTTGCCGCAGCAGATTATTTTGAATTTGGCGTGCTACTTCCAACTCGGCTCTAATTTGCTCTTGTTTTTCTTGCAGGCGTTGGTAGAGTTTTGCTTGGAAAAGGGCTAATGCTGCTTGATCAGCTACACCTGTAATTAATTTAATGTCTTCATCTGGCCAAAGTTCATCTCGTCCTACCTGATAAAGAGCCAGTACCGCTAATAATTGCTGCTGATAGGTAAGAGGTACTACCAGATAGTTACAAGGGTGGCCGTCAAAGGTTTCTTGATTCAGTTGATAGTGACGAGTTTCGACAACTTTTTCAAATAGACTGTGGTCAAAAGCAAAATTTAATATAGAAGAGTTGGCATCTTGATAAGAGAATTTATCCCCAGTCAAGCGATCGCCTTCTACAGGTATCAGCAAGCAACAAGTAGCATCAAATGTTTGTCCAATAGTGGCGACAATTTTTTGCAACATATTGCCATAGTCGAGAGACTCTCGAATTGCTGTCGTCACCTCATTAAATAAAGATTCTCGTCGCAGAGAACGACGCAACTCTTGAGTGCGTTGCTTGACTAAGCGATATGTCTCAGTAGCTTGTTCAACTAGTAACTTTAGCCGTTCAGGATTCCAAGGTTTTGTGATGTATTTGAAAACTTGACCGGAGTTAATTGCATCCACCAAATCTTCAACATCAGTAAAACCAGTCAGAAGAATCCTAATCGTATCGGGAAACCGTTCTACCGTGCGACTGAGAAATTCGGTGCCATTCATTTCTGGCATTCTTTGATCTGAGATGATCACGGCCATCTCACCTTCTTTCTCCAATATGTCCAGCGCACTTAGGGCATGATTGGCTTTAAATACTTGAAAATCTCGCCTAAAAGTGCGGTAGAGTAAATCCAAATTATCTAGCTCATCATCAACAATCATGAGCTTGAGTTTTTCTACCTCTGTCTCAGTCATATTTGACTTTAATTTCCGATACTTGTGTGGCGAGATAGTACAATTTTTATCCCACCCGATGACAACCTACAAAAAAATTAAAAAACTAGCCCTAATCCAGAGAAATCACCTGCTTTGAACTGATAAATTCACTCAAAGTTAGCTTCTTCCTCAATATATTTCAGGGTTTCTACATCCTGAAATCACCTTATCCAACCAACCCAGAACGCAAAGCTCTGACTGCTGCTTGAGTACGGTCATCAGCGCATAGCTTATTTAAAATATTACGGACATGTGTTTTTACAGTCCCAACTGTAATATAAAGTCGTTCAGCTATAACTGCATTGCTACAACCTTCGACAATTAACTGTAACACTTCTAACTCGCGTTCTGTCAGGGTATAAGGGTCAATTATTTCCTCACTTTCCCCAAGACCTTGATTTTGGGGGATATTTTTGTTGTCTGTTGGAACTGTTTCCTGTTTAGGAGAATTTTGTTGTGCCTGTTGTAACACAATTCTGGCGATCGCTGGATCAATCCAAGCGTTGCCATTGTACGTAACTCGTACTGCTTCTAGCAAATTATCAAATTTAATATCTTTCATACAATAAGAGTCTGCTCCAGCTGCAAAAGCTGCAAGTACGGCTTCTTTGTTATCTCGAAGTGTTAAAATTAACACCTTTGTAGCATCTTCTCCTGGGGCAATAGCTTTAATTTCTCTGGTAAGGGCGATACCATCTTTATCGGGTAAACCAATATCAACGATCGCAATATCTGGTTGTAAGATTTTTAACAATTTTAAGCCTTCCGCAGCATTGCCAGCTTCGCCAAGCACTTCAATCTCGTCTTTTTGCTGTAGTGCTGTGCGAATACCAACACGGGTGAGGTCATGATCTTCAATCAAAACAATCCGAATTTTACTCATTGTCAACTTCCGCCCGTTAAACTAACTGAACTGTCAAACCGAGTTAATGCAAAAATCTTAGTAGATTGTCGTTGAACAACATTCGTAAAAAGTAAATATAGAAGTTTTGCCTAGATAAGCCTAGTATTTAGTAGTTTTGCTGACTGATTGGGTAATTAATTCCCACTTGAACCTTTCCCTTGAATATGAAATGTCAGGTTATACCTGAGATACAAGTACTGTTGCCAATTAGTTAGATTTTGTTGGATATTTTGACTGGTAAGCAAACTTACTTAGGTTATGTAAAAGCCAACCTCCTTTTTTATGAGTATACTGGTTGATTTACGACAGATTCACATTTTTCAACTACTGATTGTGATAGCTAAAATGCGATCGCTAGTAAAAATTACATGCCGATGAAGGTTCGCTATGAAACATTGCAAATCAATAGAATACCAGAAGGTCTAAACATTAGAAATTTTTATCGCCAAAAATCCTGGTATACATCACAACTTTCTGGTGTACTCTTCTCTGAGAGAAAGGACTGAAGGACTTTTATCGATGTAACTTTCTCACTAATATTTGCCCAAAATTGCCTAGGCGACTGATTAAAATATTTGATAAACTATCGTTCGAGACAATCTGGTGTGATGCGAGGCTAATCAATAGGCTATGTCTAAACCGCCTAAAGTTTTTTCGGTATTAGGAATACCAGTTCATGTCATGAGTAACTATCCAGGCTGGTTGCTAGAATGCCTGCAACACAGCAGAGGTACTCATGTAGTGACGCTGAATGCAGAAATGACGATGCAAGCAGAACGAAACAGCGCACTAGCCCAGGTAATTCACGATGCTGAGTTAGTGATTCCCGATGGTGCTGGTGTTGTTTTGTATTTGCAGTGGCTTTTCTGGCAAAAAGTTCAGCGTTGTCCAGGAATTGAACTAGCAGAGACATTACTGCGAGAAATTGGACAAAAGCAAAAAGGTGCAAAAGTATTTTTTTACGGCGGCGCACCAGGAGTCGCAGCCAAAGCCGCAGATTTTTGGCAGCAACAAGCCCCAGATTTAAATATAGTTGGTACTCATTCTGGATATCATTCTCCAGACGAAGAAGCTCAACTACACCAAACTCTCACCCAACTACAGCCTCAAGTAATTTTGGTTGGTTTGGGAGTACCACGTCAAGAATTATGGATTGCCAAAAATCGCCATTTATGCCCCCAAGCAATTTGGATTGGTGTTGGTGGTAGCTTGGATATTTGGTCAGGAAGCAAAACCCGCGCTCCCGCTTGGTTGGGTAATAATAATCTGGAATGGCTGTATCGGTTATATCAAGAACCTTGGCGTTGGCGACGGATGTTAGCTTTGCCAGAGTTTGCACTCAAAGCATTTGTTTACCGCTTGACCGCCAAAAGTGCAGTCTAGAAAATAGGGAGTAGGAAGGCAAAAGGCAAAAATCAGAAGGTAAAAGTCAAAAGAAATCTAGTTTTTTACCTTTTCACTTTTTGATTGATTTCTACCAAATCCCAAATTAGGCTTGCGGTTAGTACTGAAAACTTCCAAAAAATTTAATTTTTGCGCTTGAACTTGAGATTCCTAGGCCTGTCCTGGGAATCATTATTTTTAAGACAATCTTAAATTGAAATTTTTTGAGTGTTTAGTTCTAATCAGGTGTATACATTTTCCAATGAGAACAGTTGTAAAAACTCCAGTTAAAACTGATCAAAATATTCCCGCAAAGGATAATAAGCTTCCACAGGAAAGCGGTAGTCATACTCCCATTGTGCAGTTACGTTCTGTGACAAAAACATATAACAATGGCTGTAATGGATTGTTAGATGTGAGTTTAGAGGTTAAAGCAAAAGAATTCTTGTTTGTTACAGGGCCAAGCGGTTCTGGTAAATCAACACTTTTGAAACTCTTATATGGTGAAGAGTTACCGACTCAGGGAGAAGTGATTGTTAATGACTGCAATGTAACAGATTTGCGGGGCGATCGCTTATCACTGTTACGGCGACGGATTGGCATTGTCTTTCAAGATTACAAACTCATTCCCCAAAGAACTGTAGCAGAAAATGTGACATTTGTACTGCAAGCACAAGGTTACACTCGCAAAGAAATTCAGCGACGTTTAGAACCGACTTTAAAGCTGGTGGGTTTACTTTCTAAAGCTGACTGTTTTCCCGATCAGCTTTCGGGGGGAGAGCAACAACGGGTGAGTGTTGCAAGGGCGATAGTAGGGACACCACCATTACTTCTAGCTGATGAACCCACAGGAAACCTCGACCCAGACAATTCTTGGCAAGTGATCCAAATTCTGCAAAAGTTAAATTCTTTTGGGGCTACAGTTATTGTGACCACCCACGATGAACAACTAGTGCGTCGGTGCAATCATCCTGTGGTGCAAGTTCGTAATGGCAGACTGTATCGGAAATAGTCAAGAGTCAATGGTCAAAGGTCAATCAAGCTTTGACTCAAAACTCAGCACTCAGCACTTTGCTGTGAGACTTTTGGGTTTGGACTTTTAACTTGACTGGTTGTAAAGGCGTAGCTGTGCTGGATGGTAGATTCTGTAGCTTATCTAAGGTTTGTAAACTCTCAAAAGCCACCTCTCGAATGATCGTTTCTTCCTCTTTAGTTAAAAGAAGTTGCAAACATTGGACAACTTCTTGCTGTAGCGCAGCATTAACTGGTTGACGAGAGACAAATTTAGTAATGCGGCGTACAGCTATTAATCGTTTTAATGGGTCTTGTTCGGTTAAGTTGAGTAGCAACTGCTCAAAGATGTCTGGTTCTTGATTGGAATAACGGCTGAGAATTTGCCAAAGCAGTAAAACTAACGTGAATAAAGTTCCCAAGCCTTGCAAAATCGCACCAGTCGCCATCCACCGGCTGTGATAGTCAACCCAAATAGCAGCTGCCATATAAGTGCTAATAGTAGCCAGACCACCACTACCGACAGCTAAGACTAACCGACGATTTGGCCCTTGGAGAAATTTCTGAATTTCTACCCAACGTAGTTGCCAGTTCCATTGTTGGGTTGAGTAGGTAATTAGCATCACCCCAACGCCAACAACAAGAGCTAATAGCAGTTTCCAGTTCCATAAAAGCATGGCAATGACTATTGTCAGTGAGCCAAGAATGCCTCCTGAACTGGAAAAAGGCTTGAAATTTTGCTGCTTTGGACTTCCTAGCAAAAATGCTGGAAGTGACCAGTTGGGTATCTGGCTAATTAGTTGCTGCAAAGAAAACGAAGCCTTTGCCACAGTATTTACCTAATTTGTTTACGAGATTTTCTAATATATCTTTTACCAGGGATTAGGCACATGATGAAGTCAAAATTACTGATTATTGATAAGTCTATATGACAAGTTTTGAGTTAAGTGGCTTACCTGTACCTTATACATCAAGTAGGAAACAGGAAACCGACTAAAGACAAAAACGAAAATCGTCGATGGTGAATTGACCGTCAAACGCACAGAAAGTCACAAAATGAATGTTGTTGGCTGTGACAGACAATAAGGTGTTCGGGGGTACTGCTGAGTCAGAATTAGCGAGATTAGCACCCGGAAGCACCGTTTGGTTGAGAAGTTGCCGATCTCCATCATAGGCAGACATTACTAGCCGTTGCGAACTAGTAACATAGGCACTAACGTAGTTGACTGGATTGACAAAACTCGCTTCGAGAAATCCGCCTTTTGGTGAACCCATCAATACTATCTGACCAGAATGAGTGGGAAATGCCGGGTTTGAAGGTTGTATGGCAATCGAATTGCGGAAAGTTACACCCCAACGCTCATACTGAGTCTCTACAGATTCAAAACATTTTAAATCTTCTAAGTTTAAACACACACAAATAGGGATACCGACTTTGGCTGTTTCTAGAGTTTCTGCTAACTGTCCCCGCCAAGCTGAAGCTATATGCACATCGCAGTTTTCCAGTACATCTTTAAAATCTGCCAACGTTGGTGCTTTATCCGATTGAAGAGTAGCCTGCTTTACCACAACACCCCGCCTTACCATTACCTAGAGAACGATTTAGATAAGTAATTATATCTAAAGCTGCTTTTGCTGAACGCAGAATCGTTGTTAATCTTAGGTATTTCAACTATTCTGGACGCTCAAAACTTTACGTGAGTTTTCTGATAGATTACCATAAAAAACTGATGACCCTTATATGACTAAAGTAATACAAGCTACTTAGTTAAAGCCTTTAGCTAAAGTGTTTCCAGGCAAATACACGGCAAATGAGAGACAAAAAAATCACTGAATCTTTACACGTAAGCCAGTGATTTTACATCTGCTTAATCTGGCGGAGGCTAGAGGTGGAAAAATGAGGGTTTGCTAATAATAGCAATAGAGAATTTCTAGGAAATCTCATTAAAGTACGGGGTGTTAGGGGTAAAGCGAGTGTTAGTTCCACTCAATAACGTGATTTATTCATAAATTAACGACAAATATATATGTTTCAGCCACAGGGATTTGAGCAAAGCTCAATCATCACATCGCTAGGAAGAATGGTATATTACACTGCCACTGGCTCACTTTGGCAAAATAAAGCGATCGCCAAATCAGAAGCAGAAACTTTAGTATTTCTACATGGTTTTGGCGGTGGGTCTTCTGCTTATGAATGGTCGAAGGTTTATCCAGCTTTTGCTAGTGAATATCGCATTCTCGCCCCAGATTTAATCGGGTGGGGTAAATCAGAACATCCAGTGCGGAATTACCAAATTGAAGATTATTTAACAACGATTCGGGAATTTTTGCAGCAAACTTGTACAGCACCAGTGACAGTAATCGCTTCTTCCTTAACCGCGGCGTTGACAATTCGCCTAGCGATCGCTCATCCTGAATTATTCAAATCTTTAATTCTCACCACACCCGCTGGACTATCTGATTTTGGCACAGACTACTCCCGCAGTTTTTTTGCTCAGTTGGTCAGTGTGCCAATTATTGACCGTGTACTCTACAGTACTGGTATTGCTACAGAAGCAGGGATTCGCAGTTTTTTAGAGCAAAGACAATTTGCTCAAGCTAGTCGAGTCTATCAAGAAATTTCTGAAGCTTATCTCCAGTCTGCCCAGCAGCCTAATGCTGAATATGCAGCACTATCTTTTGTGCGGGGTGACTTATGCTTTGATTTGTCGCTGCATATTCAACAGCTGACCACTCCCACTGCGATTATTTGGGGGCAGAAATCCCAATTTACTGGCCCCGACATCGGTCGTCGTTTGGCACAGATGAACCCCCAAGCAATTCGCATATTTCAAGAATTAGACGATGTAGGATTAACACCCCAGTTGGAACTACCAGCAGTCACTATTGGATTAATTCGCCAGTTTTTGCCTTTAGTCAATGGTCAATAGTCAACAGTCAATGGTCAATTGACTGAACAATATGAAGTGTAAAGTATGTAGGCTTAAAGGCTCTGTCCATTAATGGATAATTCACACTTCATACTAGCCTGCGGCAAGCCGCTACGCGTCTACACACTTCATACTTCAGTTGTCTATTTTTCTTGCACGCGCACATCAATCACAGTGGCGTTGAAGTTGTAGTTATAGCCTTCTAACTCAAAAGGCATACCAATTTTGACTTTACTGTTACCTAAAACTGGGCCACTTTCCGTGACTTGAGCTTTACCTTCCAAAGTTAACAGCATATCTGTACTGAAATTGTTACTTCTAGGATCTGGTAATTCTTTCACAGAACCATCTGGTTGAGTTGCAGTCACTGTTCTTGGTAGCAGTTGCACAGATTTAATCCCAATTTGACCGTAAGGCTGATTGCGGATAATGACGTTAGTTTTACCGCCTTTTTTAAATCCATTGTCAAATAAGCGTTCAGGGTCACGCACATTCAAACCCCGCACGGCTAAATCTACCTCAATGGGGACAGTTTTTGACCCAACTTGGGCGACAGAACCAGAGGTTCCAGGAAAAATGAAAATTCCCACTATGACTAGCAGAATGACGAGTGCAGCGCCTAAATCAAGAATATTGATTTTCCCGAACAAGCGACCTTTGGAATCAAAAATAGCCATAAAAACTTTTCCTATATACAAACAAAGTATTTGATTTTAGCAACAAAGTTGATCAGGGACACGGCAGATTTTCCCACTGAAGCCAGACTGAAAAATGCCTGGGCGTATAGTCTTGCGACAGTGTATCACGAGTTGAAAAAATCGGCGTACAGTCGGCAATCCCATATACCTACACTTTTACCTGTCACCTATCACCTAATCTAAATACCTCTAGGGATAATATGGGCGATCGCCTCCGTAGTCATAAGATGAAAATGCAACTTCAAAAGCTGTAATTTCGTCTCATATTTTGTCTTAATTATTTTCCCTTGTCCCGAAACTATTATCAGAAATGCTTATGATGACTTGGAAAGGTTTTGCAGCAAATTATCGTCAGTGGCGACGTAGTTGGTTATACCCAATAATTTCGGTGGTAGTCGCCCTGAGTTTGTGTCTGAGTACTCCCTCGCCTGGACGAGCTATAGATTTATTACCGCTGTTGTTCCAAGGAGCGCAAATACTTCAGCTATCTAATATATCCGATCGCCAAGAAGTGGAACTGGGTAAACAGATGAATGATGAACTCAAAAATGGGGAAATTCGTCTGTACCGAAATGAAGCAGTGAATCGTTATGTGCAGGAAATTGGTCAAAAATTAGCAGCCAATAGCGATCGCCCCAATCTTCCCTATACTTTTCAGGTAGTAGAAGATAATTCTGTGAATGCTTTTGCCACTACTGGGGGTTTTGTTTATATCAACACTGGTTTACTCAAAACTGCCGACAATGAATCAGAACTAGCCAGTGTGATGGCTCATGAAATTGGTCACATTGGTGGTAAGCACTTAGTTAAACAAATGCGACAAAGAGCGCTGGCTAGTGGGGTGGCTACAGCCGCAGGTTTAGACCGGAATCAAGCGGTAGCTATTGGTGTAGACTTAGCCCTCAACCGTCCTCGTAGTCGTCAAGATGAGTTTGATGCAGATAAAAGAGGTTTAAGAACTTTAACAAGAGCAGGCTATGCCCAATCAGGTATGGTTTCCTTTATGCAAAAGCTGTTGAAAAGTGGTTCTGGCCCAACGTTCTTGAGTACACACCCGGCTACAAGCGATCGCATTACTAATCTCAAACGTGCAATTAACGCTCAACCTAGTAGTAGGCGTGATGGCTTAGATAATGCTGCTTATCGAGCTAATATCCGACCGTTAGTTTAGTTTTATTTTATTGTGCAATCAACAACCAAACACTATGCTCGCTGCGGATGGCGGCGAGCTTTGATTTGGGAAGGCTCAACCGTAACTACCCCATCTTCTAAAGCTAAGGTACGCACACTATCTTGAAAAACATTCACTTGATAAATTAGCTGATTGGTAATATCTAATCCAGTTAACCAACCACTGCGGGGATGATAGGCTCCCGTATCTATATCTAGCCAGCCTCTACCTTCTGCTAGTTTACCGGGAGTAACGTTTGGTAAAGTAAAAGTGATAGTATGCCCAACAATAATGAGCTTATCAGGAAAATACGGCTTTTCTATCCCGTGAAATTCGTCTCTAATCCAGCAAAACTGATCGGCCGTTTGTTCGGCTAGAGGCATATTAGGGTTTAATCCGGCGTGAGTTAACCAAATGTCACCCAAATCTAGATAAGTGGGCAACGCTTGAAACCAATCTAAATGGTCTTGGGGAACGGTAGATGTTTGGTAACTGCTGAGGGTTGCTTGTCCGCCGCTGTATAGCCAGGCTTGCATGGCTGGTGGGGGAACATTTTTTTGGGTGAGAATATTCAATAACATCTGCTCGTGGTTGCCTAGCAGACAGGGATAATTATTCTGTTTGACAAAGTTAACTACATGGTAGCTGTGGGGGCCGCGATCAATTAAGTCGCCGAGAAAATAAACTTGATCATTTGATGTTGGTGCGATCGCCTCTAACAGAGTCATCAAGCCTTCATAATGGCCATGCACATCCCCAATAACTATTCGCCGTTGCCTAGTTTCGCTCATCTGCTTTTAACTGGAATAAAATCAGTTTAATATTTTTGCTACAGTATAAGCGCTGGTTATTCCGTAAATAAAGATAAATATTACTTGAGTAAATTTAAATTTTATTTGAAGTCTTAATCTTTACCAAACACGCTAAATCTGCAAACACACGTTAACACTAAAAATTGGCTTTACATTAGCTTAAAATTTAGGCTGTTGTGTTTATTTAGTTTGCCCAATGTCTGAACAATTTTCTCCCGAAATTAGCTCACGCATCTGCACTCACATGAACGAAGATCATGCTGAAGCGGTACTACTATATGCAAAATCTTTTGCTAGTGTAACAGAGGCGACAGCCGCCCAAATGCTATCAATTGATGCCCAAGGTATGGATTTAAGCGCACAAGTAAATGGAGAAACGACACCAGTGCGTATCCAATTTGACCATGTTTTAGCTGATGCAGAAGATGCCCATCAAACCTTGATTGCGATGGTAAGACAGGCGCGGGTGACAGGTGACAGGTGATATCGTGTCCGGTAAAAGACTTATCATCAAGACCGCAGGGTGCAGGGGGAGGAAAAGTTTTGTCTTTCTGCACAGATATGCCAAATCATAACTAATTTGTCGGATATGACAGAGTTAAAAGTTTTGTGCAGTTGTTTTAATTACTTTGGTTATGGCAAAAATTATTTATTCAATCAATTCGCTTTGTAATAACCAAAAACCGCTGTAAGTCATCCCAGAATCATCAGGTTGAATTAACAAAAAGTGTAATCCTCGACTTTGTTGTTGACGCTGTGCATAAACTTTGGCGGCGGCGGCGACTTCAGCATCTTCAAAGGTGGCTAAAACCCATCTATCAACTAAACCAGCTTCTAAAATTAAACCATCGGGCGCACCAGCTATGTAATTTAAAGCTACAGGTTTGGCTGTGGCTAACCAGCGTGCCAAACGCATAGATTGCCTACCGCCATAAATTACTACACCAGGAACGGGTATTGTTGAAGCTAAACCCAGATTTATAGGTGTAAGAAATTCTGGCATAGATAAAATAGGAATAGGGCGATCGCTAAATTCCGTTTCTAAATCCCCAGCTGCTAAAGTTGCAAACCGCCACTGTTCACCCCACAGATTTTCCGGTAATGGTAAGGGTGCAGGTTTTTCTAAACTAAAACCTGCTTGTCTTTCCTCTAACCACTGTTTTAATGCAAAAGTCCGACGGGTAGGTTCTACCACAATACCTAAATTGCGTCCGGCTGTTTCGATTAAACTTAACGACTGGGGACGAAAAACTTGGATTAAATCTGGTAATTCTGTACCTGCGGCTTGTTGAATTTGAGCAGTTACCCAATTTGAATTTGCCTCTGACTGCAAACAGATAGCTGTATACTCAAAACTGCGATTTGCATCACAAATCAACAACTCCCACAATACTTGTCCAGATGTATCTGATTGCGAACTCCGATAAAAATCAGCTTGCCATATACGCATATTAGTTAATAGCTCAGATTACAGATAATAATGAAGTATTATGAAGTGACAAAAAAAGGGGTGGTTAACCCACCCCTCTATTGAACCAGGAAAATTACGATTCTTTTAAGACTCTATAGCAATACCTTAGCCAAAATAGGTTCAACACGGGCAGCAATTTCTGGGACATACACCTGAGAAACATAATCAGCAATCATTCTATCTGTATTGAACAGTGGTGCATTGGTCTTAATCGAGGTTTTCATCATCTGTATCCAGCGGTGGGGAATACCTTGAGCATCTTGGTCGTAATATAGGGGAACGATTTCTGACTCTAAAAGCTGATACAGTGATTGAGAATCTATGCGGTCTTGCAATTCTTGGTCGCTGGTGTGAGCATCTTCACCAATTGCCCAACCGTTAATTCCTTTACCATCTGCACCAGTTAAATAGCCTTCACACCACCAACCATCTAAAACGCTGCAATTGAGTCCACCGTTAAAGCAGACTTTTTGACCGCTTGTCCCGGATGCTTCGAGGGGACGACGGGGGTTATTTAACCAAACATCAACGCCTTGAACGAGTTTTTGTCCGGTGTAAATGTCGTAATCTTCAATAAAGGCAACACGGTGGATAATGCCTGAATTATGGCACCACTCCATTAAGCGTTGGATAATGCGTTTACCTTCTTCATCGGCTGGGTGAGCCTTCCCGGCAAAGATAATCTGAACTGGACGCTGGGCATTGCCAAAAATTTTCACAGCCCGTTCGGCATCCCGTAAAATTAAATCACCACGTTTATAAGGGCTAAAGCGTCGCGCAAAGCCAATGGTGAGAATATTCGGGTCAAGTAAGTTATCAACGGCTTGAATGCTTTGATGATCTTCACCACGCTGTTCTCGTGATTTTTTGACTTTATAACGAGTGTAGGCAATGAGTCTTTCTTTAAGTATTTGATGTCTTGTCCAGAGTTCTGCGTCAGGAATGTCGTCAACTTTTGCCCACATCTGGGGATCGATGGCATGAGTTTTCCAGTCTTTTCCTAAATACTGGTCATATAAGTCTGCTAGTAAAGGTGCAGTCCAAGTGGGTGCATGAACGCCATTGGTAATGTAACCAATTGGTACTGTGTCTTCTGTATGTTGTGGATAGAGGACTGTCCACATTTTGCGGGAGACTTTGCCGTGTAGTTCGCTTACGCCGTTGCAAGCACGACACATCCGCAATGCTAAAACGGTCATACCAAAGGGTTCCCAAGGGTCGCCTAGTCGTCTAGCACCCAAGGCTAAAAATTGTTCGCGGGATAGTCGCAGTTGCGGCCAGTATTGGGCAAAGTAAGAGTCGATTAAATCAGGTGAGAAGACATCGTGACCTGCGGGAACAGGTGTATGGGTGGTAAATACGCAACTTTTCTTAACGCTGGCTTCAATATCGTAGAAGGATTTACCTGTACTTTCAATTTCTTGGCGGGCAATTTCTAGGGTACAAAAGGCGGCGTGTCCTTCGTTGAGGTGATGCACAGAGGGTTTAATTCCCAAGGCGGTTAACGCCCTAACGCCACCAATTCCTAAGACGACTTCTTGGGCGATGCGAGTTTCTAAGTTACCGCCATACAAGTGGCCTGTTAGCCAGCGGTCGATGGGATCGTTGTCTTGGCGATCGCTATCTAGTAAATATAAAGTTACCCGCCCAACTTGTACTTGCCAAATTTGAACTTTTACCTGTCGTTGGCGAATCTCTATCTGGATGGTAAGTGCTTCCCCTTGGGCGTTTTTAATTAACTCTAGGGGCATTTTGTGAAAGGGATTATCCAGATAATAATCTTCTTGCCAACCGTTGCGGTTCAAACGTTGGCGAAAGTAACCTTGGCGATATAACAAGCCAACACCAATCAAGGGTACACCCAAATCTGAGGATGATTTCAGGTGATCCCCGGCTAAAATACCCAACCCACCAGAGTAAACGGGTAGAGATTCATGGATGCCAAATTCGGCACAAAAATAAGCAATGGGATGTTCGGCAGAAACTTGCGGTGCGACTCGACTGACCCAAGTGTCTTTCTGCGCCATGTATTGGTCAAATTCTTGGACTAAAGCAGAAATCTGCTTAAGGTAAAGGGGGTCTTCGGCTAATTGGGTCAAACGTTCGTAACTGGCTGATTCTAAAATCGCCACTGGGTTATGGCCACAACGTTCCCATTCTTGGGGATCAATGGTTTGAAATAAGGATATGCGATCGCTACTCCAACTCCACCAATAGTTATAAGCTAAATCTGCTAAACGCTTGAGGGGAAAAGGCATCTTTTCGCTTAAACGTAACGCTGCGGTCATTGCACTGCTGTTAGCCATACAAGTCTTAAGCTCTCTCTTAACTTTTTCGATTTCACTCATCATCTGCTTTCATATAGTTACCTTCAGGTTGATTGCGCCGGAGTCTTCATTTGTGAATTCTCCCCTGAAGACGAAGCAGGTTATCTCATCAATACTCTGCCAATATTAATGATTTTTCTTTCTCTGACTTTTTTAGTATTATCCCTGGTTCAACAACTTTTGCACATCAATTTGCATCACTTTTGTTTACAAAAATTTTTGTATTATTAACTTTTGTTTCAATACAATTATTTGTCACAAAATTATGATTTTTCAAAAAGCCAATTATGCAAAAATTTGTTGATTTCTTTACTCACGAATTACAAAAACCTCAGCTTTGGTTTGGGGCGATTGAGGAGAAAGCAAAAACTGATAATTTTTGAAAAGTTTTATTTTTGAGGAGAAAATTTTGTGTATGTAAGAAACAGTGAGCAGCAAAGAAGGCACAGACAAATTTACTGATTAAACATCAAATGCGAGCTTCATATAAATACAAAAGGGAGAAAGAAAAAGAAAGCTGTCATGACAAATTTCCTCTTCTTTCTCTTCCTTAGCTTGTCTTCAAACCTTTGCTTTTATCAGAATGTAAATTTACATTCTACTGAACTCTATCTAAGAGTAGCTTAAACTTGAAGTTTCTCGGTGTGTATCTATAATATGGTAGAGATAATAAATCTACTTTAATGTGGATGCGATCGCTAAAACAATCAATATGATTAATGATGAGTTTGCTTGAGCTAAAAATCGTTAATTAAAGTTTCCATTTTTAATTTTCAGAATCAGATTAGTATTAAAAAACTGCATCAGTCCCGTTGCTAAAAGAACTTATACATTATGCCGCAATATTTTGGAAAACTCCCCACTACAAATCAACCGTGGAAAACAGTTGGCGCAGGGGAATTGGTAAACAAAAATGAGCGTAGTATTTATTTTGCATCTGGTGATTCGCGCCTCAGTATCAGCATAATTGCCGCGAATTTAATTCGGGTGCGTTTTGCACCCACAGGCGAATTTTTGCCTCGTCGTCCTTGGGCGATAACTATGGATGATAGTGAATGGGAACAGGTATTTTATGAGATACAAGAAACTAATACAACTTTAGAAATTACAACAGAAAAAATTCGCATCTGTATCCAAAAGCAAAATTGTCATCTTAGCTGCTTTGATTTAGCGGATCGTCCTTTTGCTGAAGATGCAGATATAGGTATTGGTTGGCGTTTAGGTGCAGTTGCTAACTGGAAAAAAATTGCCCCCAATGAACATTTTTATGGCTTTGGTGAACGCACAGGCTTTTTGGATAAACTCAGTCAAGTTAAAACAAACTGGACAGTTGATGCTTTAGATTACGATGCACTCACCGATGAAATGTACCAAGCGATTCCATTTTTTATGGCGTTGCGTCCCCATGTTGGCTACGGCATTTTTTTGAATACCACCTTCTGGAGCCAATTTGATATCGGTGCAGCCCAACCAGGTGTGTGGAAAATGGAAACTCGCGGTGGGGAGTTGGACTATTACATTATTTACGGCCCTGAACCTAGGGAAATTCTTTGCACCTATACTCAGTTAACCGGGAGAATGCCTTTACCGCCCAAGTGGGCTTTAGGATATCACCAATGTCGTTGGAGTTATGAATCAGAAACTGTGGTGCGAGAATTAGCACAGGAATTTCGTCAACGTCGCATTCCTTGTGATGTGATTCACCTAGATATTGACTATATGCGCGGTTATCGCGTCTTTACTTGGAGTCCTACTCGTTTTCCTCACCCAGCACAATTAATTGGAGACTTAGCAAAAAATGGCTTTAAAACAGTTACGATTATTGACCCTGGTGTGAAGTATGAGCCAGAAGCTAATTATCACGTTTTTGACCGAGGATTAGCCAATGATTATTTTGTGCGGAAAGCTGATGGGGCGATGTTTCACGGTTATGTTTGGCCAGAAAAAGCCGTCTTTCCTGACTTTATGCGGGCGGATGTGCGTCATTGGTGGGGAAATCTGCACAAAAGTCTGACAGATATTGGTGTTGCAGGTATTTGGAATGATATGAATGAACCTGCGATTGATAGTCGTCCCTTTGGGGATGGCGGGGAAAAGATTTGGTTTCCCTTGGATGCACCGCAGGGGGGAGAAGAGAATTTTGCTACTCATCAAGAGGTGCATAATTTGTATGGGTTGATGATGGCGAAGGCTTGTTGGGAAGGGTTGCAGGAACATCGTCAACAAGAGCGATCGTTTGTATTAACTCGTTCGGGGTATGCTGGGGTGCAGCGTTGGTCTTCTGTGTGGATGGGAGACAACCATTCTTTGTGGGAACATTTGGAAATGTCTCTACCCATGCTTTGCAATATGGGACTTTCGGGCGTGGGGTTTGTGGGTTGTGATATTGGCGGATTTGCGGGAAATGCAACGGCTGAACTGTTTGCTCGTTGGATGCAGGTGGGAATGCTTTACCCCTTAATGCGCGCTCATTCTGCCATGTCTACAGCACGTCATGAACCTTGGGTATTTGGCGATCGCACCGAAAATATCTGTAGAGAATATATTAATCTGCGTTACCAACTTTTGCCTTATATTTACAGTTTATTTTGGGAAGCAGCCACCACAGGCGCACCAATTTTAAGACCATTACTCTACCACTTTCCTAACGATCCTCAAACTTACACCCTTTATGATCAAGTACTTTTAGGCTCATCACTCATGGCTGCGCCAATTTACCGTCCTGGTGTGGAACATCGAGCCGTCTATTTACCCGCAGGTACTTGGTATGACTGGTGGAGTGGCGAATGTTATCAAGGCGCAACTCATATTTTGGCGGATGCACCCCTCGAAAAAATGCCCCTTTATGTGCGTGGCGGTGCAGTTATTCCTATGCAGCCAGTGATGCAATATGTGAATGAATTACCACCTGATGAAATTCGCTTGCGGGTTTGGCCTGGTAATAGTGAATATAGTTTTTATGAAGATGATGGGCAAACATTTGCTTACATCAATCAAAATTTTTCCCTTAGAAGAATTAACGTACTGACACAGACCAATCAAATAATAGTCAACATAAGTATGCGTGAGGGAAAATGGACACCACCACAGCGGCAAATAATTGTAGAACTTGTAGGTGTAGGCCAGCAGCAATTTATCGATGATGGTCAAGAACAAAGCTTGTTATTTTAATTAGCAATAAGATTTGGCTATGAAAATCATTTGTGTGGGGAGGGAAGAAGAAAGAAGCAATCAAGATGGAGATAGCAGCGCAAAAATGAAATTAGAGCCATATTATAGATAGATGAAAAGATAGCCAATTAATACTAATATCCCAAAGGAACAATAAAAGATGTAAAACTATAAAAAACTCAAATTTCAGCACGCTAGTCTAGTTAGAGATGCAGTGACAAAAATATCAATGCTAAACAGCAAACGCTTGCAACTGAAAGATGTACGGAATTCAATAGTAGTCAAGGTTGCAGCAGCGATCGCCATCCTCACAGGTAGTTTTGTCCTATTTGGGTGGATGTTCGACATTGAATTTCTCAAAATGGGGAACAACCCTAGTTTGTTCACAATGAAGGCCAACACAGCGCTGTGTTTTATCTTATTAGGTATGTCGCTGTGGTTGTCACAAATCAACAAAAACAAGCAGACTGATGTAGATTTTAGACAGAAACTCAAGCGCAGACGGCAAGTTATTTATTTATGGCTGGCTAGAGCATTGAGTTTAATACCAATCATAATTGCCTTACTGACAATTATTCAATATTTATTTGGCAGGAATTTTGGAGTTGACGAGCTACTGTTTCGGGACACACAAACTCCTTTATTGACATCTTATCCAGGCAGGATGGGATTAAATACAGCAGCTAACTTTTTTTTCCTAGGCTGTGCTTTAGAACTTTTGATTTATCCAAAAGGTGAACGCCATCATTGGTATAGTCAAATTCTGACGCTGATGGCTGGGGTGATTTCCTTAGAAGCGCTCATCGGCTACACCTACAAAATCAAAATTCTCTATAGTCTCTTTGCTAATGGAACATCGATGGCATTACACACAGTATTACTGTTTAGTGTGCTGTGTATGGGAATTCTCTGGTCAAATGTAGACCAAGGATTTATGCGCGTAATTACCAGTGAAAATTATGGCGGGTTACTGGCGCGTCGTTTATTAATAGCGGCGATCGCTGTTCCGCTATTATTAGGCTGGTTGATTGTTCAAGGCCAACGAGCCGGACATTATGACCCGGATTTTGCCATAGCAGTGTTTGCACTGATTTTAATTATTATTTTTGCCCTGTTGATTTGGCAATGTGCCGCAGTAGTAGAACGCCTGTGGTTCAACAACGAGCGCACGCAAACAGCCCTGAGAACCTATGAAGAAAAACTCAAAAGTTTCGTAGATGCGAACGTCATTGGGATCTTGTTTGGTGATGTGTACGGCAATATTCACCAAGCAAATGACGAATTTCTCAGAATGGTTGGTTATACCCGCGAAGATTTACTTGCAGGTCAATTAAAGCGGGATACCATCACACCGCCAGAGTATCAGCATTTAGATGAACAAGCGATCGCCCAAGCCAAAGCAAATATTAATGGCGCTTGTACACCATATAAAAAAGAATATCTTCGCCAAGATGGTAGCCGCATACCAGTTTTAGTTGGTTACGTATTAGTGGGAGAACAACAGCAAGAATCTGTAGCCTTTATTCTGGACTTAAGCGAACGCCAACAAGCACAAGAAAAAATCCTGCAATTAAATCGAGATTTACAGCGGCGGGTTGTGGAGTTGCAAACCTTGTTGGATGTGATTCCCATAGGAATTGGCATTGCGGAAGATGCTGAATGCAGAACAATTCGCGTTAACCCTTGTTTAGCCAAGCAATTAGGCATCTCAACAGAGATTAATGCTTCTCTCACCGCACCTGTTGAAGAACGACCCACAAATTTTGAAGTCTACTATGAGGGTCGAGAACTATTGCCAGAAGAACTACCTATGCAGTATTCCGCCGCGCATGGTGTAGAAGTTCTCGATTTTGAATTAGATATTATTCATGACAATGGCCAAGTCACCAAGTTGTTAGAATATGTCGCCCCTTTATTTGATGAAGAAGGTAACAGCAGGGGTTGTATTGGCGCATTCTTAGATATCACTAGCCGCAAGCAAGCCGAGGAATTACAGCAGAACCAACAAAAATGGCTGGAAGATGTATTAAATCTTATGCCCAGACCATTGCTATTGATTGAGCCAGAAACTGCACGGGTAAAATTTGCGAATCGCACTGCGAACGAATTAGCAGGAGGCGAATTTCCGCAAGATATCCCAGCCGAAGATTATCACACAGCCTACTATTGCACAGATGCCACAGGCAACCGCATTCCCAATGAGCAAATGCCAGGGGTACGAGTTGCCCGTGGTGAGCGGTTGCATAATGTAGAAATGGACTGGCACACTAACCAAGGTGTATATTCCTTATTAATATTTGCAGATACACTGCCGGCAATGCACGGCTATCCAGCTACCTGTGTATTGGTATTTCAAGATATCACTAAGCTCAAGCAAGCAGAAAAAGCATTGTCACTAGGTAATAAAAGGCTGCAATTATTATTTAGTACAGCCAGCGCTCTTTTATCTAGCCAGCAACCTGTGGCGCTGATAGACAGAGTTTTCAGTCATCTTCAAGAACAAATTAATTTAGATGTTTACTTCAATTATTTGATTGAAGATAACTCTCAAGTAATGCGTCTCGCTTCTTATGGCGGCGTGACAGCAGAACTAGCAAAAGAAATTGAGTTATTAGAATTTGGTAAAGCAGTCTGCGGTACAGCAGCCCAATGTCGCCAATTTATATATGTAGAAGATGTCCAGCAATCAAGCGACCCCAAAACAGAATTAATTCGCTCACTAGGTGTGAAGGCTTACTACTGTTACCCATTAATTGCTCAAGGTAAGTTGTTCGGTACCCTTTCTTTTGGTAGTTGCCGACGGGATTTCTTCACCGAAAATCAAAGAGGAATGATGCAGGCGATTTGCGACCAAATTGCGATCGCAATGGAAAGGGCAAGTTTAATTAGTTCCTTGCAGCAACAAACCGAACAGTTGCAAGAAGCCAACCGGATGAAAGACGAGTTTTTAGCCATACTTTCTCACGAATTGCGATCGCCCCTCAATGCAATTCTCGGCTGGGCGCAGCTGCTACGTAGTCGCAACCTGAGTGAAACTCAAATTGCCAAAGCCTTAGAAACCATTGAGCGCAATGCGAGAACACAAACTCAGATGATTGAAGACTTACTCGATATCTCTCGGATGATTAGGGGTAAGTTAAATCTCAAAGTTTCTCCGTGCAATCTGATCACTATTATTGAATCAACCATTGAAACTGTGACTTTAGCCGCCCAAGCCAAAGAAATTGAGTTGCAATTTTCTAGTATTAATCAGGGCGATTTACAGCACAACGCCAGCCAATTTTTAATTTCTGGTGATAGCGATCGCTTACAGCAGATTATGTGGAATCTACTCTCTAATGCCATTAAGTTTACACCCCAAGGCGGAAGAGTGGAAATTCAAATTTCCAGGAGCGTTGGTCATGTGACCGAATCTCTCAGCTACGCACAAATTCAAATCATTGATACAGGTGTGGGCATTCAGCACGAGTTTTTGCCTTACGTTTTTGATCGCTTTCGTCAAGCCGATAGTTCTAGCACCAGGGCGCACGGTGGCTTAGGATTAGGTTTAGCAATCGTCCGTCACTTAGTAGAATTACACGGTGGGACTGTAAATGTAGATAGCCCAGGAGAAGGACAAGGTACGACTTTTACCGTCCAATTACCTTTACTTCTGCCCAACAAAGAAACTATTTCTGCGCCAGGTATCATACCAGAAGCAGACATTATTCTATCTGCATCTTCCTCATTGGCTGGTGTACGCGTCCTGGTAGTGGATGACGAAACCGACACCAGGGAATACATATACACAGTACTGCAACAATGTCAAGCTCAAGTCCAAGCAGTCAGTTCAGTTAAAGAAGCATTACAAGTCATTTCTCAGTGGAAACCCGATGTAATAGTCAGTGATATTGGTATGCCAGGTGAGGATGGTTATTCATTAATTCGCCAATTGCGATCGCAACCGCCAGAACAAGGCGGTAAAATTCCCGCCGCCGCTTTAACCGCCTACGCTAGAGCCGAAGACCGAATGCGTGCGATTCAAGAAGGTTTTCAACTACATTTACCTAAACCAATACAACCTGCTGAGTTAGCTACCGTAGTTGCCAGCCTTGTAGGTAGAACTTAAAGTTGGGTTTCTCTTAATTTCACCCAACCTAAGAATTACCAGCTAGAAAATTTTTCTCCAGAGAAAGGATATATTTATCTGTTTTAACTGTATTTATTTACAGTTAATTATTTTTTCGTACAGTACTTATGCGTAAATCACTATTAAGAAATTGTACTAATATTTAGCACTAATCATTACTAAAAATTAATGTCCGGTTTACATGGTTTTTACCTCCTCTTATTAAACCGGATTTATATTTCAATCGCTAAGTTTTGCTTATTTTCTGTAATCAATACAGAGAAAACTTTGCTCTGTTTATACAAATAACAACAAATGCAGAAGTCTAAATTTTTCAAGTTTATTCTACCTATTGCTTTACCAGCAGCAGCTTTTGCCATATTTAATTCTGTCCAAAAGCCCCTAACTGCTCAAAGCAATGTAAATCATTTAGCGATGGGAAATCCCACTAATGCAGGCAGTAGTCTCAATAATTTATTATTAAGCAAATTTCAGTATGCTACTTCACATAACTGTTTCCGAGGAACACCAAATTGGGTAAGTTGGCAATTAAACTCATCATGGTTAGGAAGTGCGCCTCGCCAAGATGATTTTCGTGCAGATACTACCTTACCTTCGGGCTGCTATCGAGTCCAAGGTACAGATTACACAGGTAGCGGCTTTGACAGAGGACACATGACTCCTTCCGCCGATAGAACCAACACAATTGCTAACAATTCTGCTACCTTCTTGATGACAAATATCATTCCCCAAGCTCCTGATAATAATCAAGGTGTATGGGCAAATTTGGAAAACTATACTCGAAGTTTAGTCACCTCAACCAAAGAACTCTATATCATTGCTGGTTCTTATGGTACTGGTGGTACAGGGTCAAATGGTGCGAGAAACACAATTACAACACCTACTGGTGGTACAATTACTGTCCCAGCCAGAACTTACAAAGTGATTGTGGTTTTAGATAAACCAAATTCTGGAGCTAGTAGCGTAACTACCAATACAAGAGTTATTGCGGTAGATATACCCAATACACAGGGTGTGAGAAATGCAGATTGGAGAAGTTATAGAATTAGTGTTGATACTTTAG
Source organism: Nostoc cycadae WK-1 (assembly GCF_002897135.1). Classification (NCBI taxonomy): domain Bacteria; kingdom Bacillati; phylum Cyanobacteriota; class Cyanophyceae; order Nostocales; family Nostocaceae; genus Nostoc; species Nostoc cycadae. The sequence continues at coordinate 203,270 of NZ_DF978429.1, forward strand.
AATCAAGACTTACTAGTGCCACAGGAACTACCTACAACTTTCTTTCTAACGTTCCTAGCTCTGTGCAAAATGTAATTGAGGCTAGAGTTGACAATTTATAAACAAGACTTACGCAAAACGAACATATTTTCGTCATTGCGACCGTAGGGAAGCAATCTCAAAGCCTTTATTTGCGTGGCGAGTGTGTAAGTCCTAGTCAAGATAGTTAGTTGTGTTTATACCAAGTTGTCTTAGTTTGAATTATTGGTTTTTAATTTTCAACAAAACTAACTTTGGCAACTTGGTATCAAGCTTCAAGCCTGTCTGTGCAGACAGGCAAATAAAATTAGGTTTCTACAACTTTTGTAGAAATTCCTGCTAAATCACCAGATGCCGTTTTACCAATAATATAGACATCAATATTTATCATTCCTAAACGATAAACTTGGATATCTGTGAGATTATCCTTGAGTGTTTTAAGCATAGCTTGAAATTTTTGTACATCTTGTTTTTGAATTTCATCATGCCATTTTTTGTCTTCAGCACAATTACGAAAAAAATAATCTAAGTCTACTATTTCCATTGGGGTTTCTCGCGGATGACTTGTTAACTGGAGAAGTTTTTCATTAGTCAAAGGCTCTTGAGCTTGACCTGTCCAGAAAACAACGTCAAAGGGATATTCTGATTCACTCATCATGAGCAAACCATGAGAAGTTTGCTTCAGATTTTCCGTAACTTGATTAATCATACAGTTGAGATTGTGATAATAAATTAAGCCTTAAAAATTACAACATATTTAGAGAAAATTGCGGAAATCTTAATACTATCCTAATTACTGAAGCGATCGCTTATTTTTTATGTAAATATATTGATTTTCTAGGTGCTGATCCAAAGAAAAAACTCTGTGAACGCCCATAGATGAGACGAAAGAATTATACTTTGTTGATAAATGAGGATTTGGATATGTCACCTTGGACTAGTCTCATCACGGCCTTAACACTACTGCTATATTCAGTGATCACAATTAATGTTGGTCGAGCTAGAGCAAAATACAAAGTAATGCCTCCCCAAATGACAGGAGACCCCAACTTTGAACGTGTACTGCGCGTCCAACAAAACACCCTAGAACAGACTCTTTTATTCTTACCAGGTTTATGGTTATTCTCTGTTTATGTCAGCCCATTGTGGGGGGCAATTATCGGTGTTATCTGGCTAGTAGGTAGAATTGTCTACGCTTGGGGATATTATCAGGCGGCAGAAAAGCGAATGATTGGCTTTGCTATTACTACTATTAGTGGGACAGTGCTACTTTTAGGTTCGCTGATTGGTATCATTCTCACTTTGGTAAAGTGATAAACTGCTGTAGAGCGTTAAATTAACGCTCTACAAAACTTAGAGAATATTTTAAAACCCATTATTTATCTGACTTTTCCCGTTAAGTCTTGAAA